>JAHEBG010000032.1 GCA_024642445.1 Gammaproteobacteria bacterium
AATCCGGCGTCCAACCCTGGATTTTATGCGGTTGCCATTCCATACCGGCCAGCAATGATGCGCCTGCCGGTTCGGTGGTGACGATACGCACCTCAGGGCGTGCCAGTTTCAGCATTTCACCAACACCAGTAAGCGTGCCGCCGGTACCCCAGCCGGTCACGAAATGATCCAATCGCTTGCCGGCGAAATCCTGAAGAATTTCTGCTGCGGTGGTACTGCGGTGATAGGCGGGATTGGCAGGGTTCTCAAATTGCCGCGCCAAGAACCAACCGTGTTTTTCAGCCAGTGCTTGTGCCTTTCTCACCATACCGCTACCACGCTCGGCTGCTGGGGTAAGAATGACTTTTGCGCCGTAGGCGCGCATCAACTTCCTGCGCTCAATGGAGAAGGAGTCGCTCATTACTGCCACAAATGGGTAGCCGCGTGCGGCACAGACCATGGCCAACGCCACGCCGGTATTGCCCGAAGTGGCCTCAATAACGGTCTGTCCCGGCTTCAAGGTGCCGCGTTGCTCGGCATCGTTGATGACGGCAAGCGCAAGTCGGTCCTTGACTGAACCGCCGGGATTGAACGACTCGACCTTGACGTACATCTCAATGCCTGCAGGGGCAAGCCGGTTGATGCGGACAATGGGCGTACGGCCGATGGCATCGGTAATGGCTTGGTGAATCATAACGTTCTCCTTGATATTACCGGCATTGTACGCCAGTTATGCATGCCCGCAAGCATTCCAGATTAGGCCGAATTCAAGCTGCCATGCTTGTGTACGATGGACATGGCGATTTCCAGCGATTGTTCGTAATTCATACGGGGATCCACGGTAGATCGGTAAGCACGTTCTAAATCGGATTCAATCAGGTCTCGCGCGCCGCCCAGACATTCGGTGACGTTCTCACCGGTCAGTTCAAGATGCGCGCCGCCCAGGTGTGAACCTTCCGCTGCATGTACATCGAAACTGCGTTCGAGCTCGGCCTTGATATTATCGAAACGACGGGTCTTGAATCCGTTGGAGGTGGACTCGGTATTGCCGTGCATTGGATCACAGACCCAGAGCACTTTGGCCCCAACCGATTGCACTGCGCGAATTAAACGCGGCAGCTGGGCCTCAACATTTTCGGCGCCAAGCCGGTGAATGAACGTAAGTTTGCCAGGCTCATTATCCGGATTAAGCATTTCACACAGTCGTTTGATGTGGTCATCGCTGACGTTAGCCGATATTTTCACGCCGACCGGATTGGCAATGCCACGGAAATATTCCACATGTGCGCCGTCCAGCTGCGCGGTGCGCATACCAATCCAGGGAAAATGGGTGGACAGATTGAACCAGCCGTGTTGACGCGGCACTTGCCGGGTCAACGACTCTTCATACGGCAGCAACAGTGCTTCATGTGACGTATAGAACTCGGTGCGGTTGACGTTGTGCGCAGGCTCGCCGGAAATGGTTTCCATGAAGCGGATGGCATCGCCTACCGACTGGACCAGCTTACGGTACTGTTCGGATTGTGGCGATTGCGAAACCCAGCCCAGATCCCAGTACTCCGGATGATGCAGGTCGGCGAATCCGCCGTCGATCAGCGAACGCACGAAATTCATGGTCATGGCCGATCGGGCATGGCCTTTCACCATCCGCCGCGGATCTGGAATTCGCGCCAGTTCGGTGAAATCCGGGCCATTGATGAAATCACCGCGATAGCTCGGAAGGGTCACACCATCTTTACTTTCCAGGTCAGCAGAACGTGGCTTGGCATATTGCCCGGCAAATCGGCCAACACGTACTACCGGCATACGTAATCCGTGCACCAGCACCAAGCTCATCTGCAACAGCACTTTCAGGCGGTTCGAAATCAGTGCCGATTCGCAGTCACTGAAACTTTCAGCGCAATCACCGCCCTGCAATAGGAAGCTCTTGCCGTCTTGGGCACTGGCAATTTGACGTTTCAGCGATTGGATTTCAGCCGAAGTGACCAACGGCGGAAGTTTCGATAACTCCATCTGTACCGCGGCAAGTGCATTCTGATCCGGGTAATTGGGTTGCTGCAACGCCGTGTGATTCCGCCAGCTGTCGGGTTGCCAGTGTTTACTTAATGTCATTGTGTTCTCAGTTTTTCTTGAAGGTGGCAAACAGCGCCAAAATGAAGATGCCGCAGTACAGCGCCAACGTCCACATCGGCATGCTGAAGCCTAGAAATGTCCAGTCGATTTTTGCACACTCCCCGGAGCCTTTCAGCACCTTGGAAACCACGTCGGTCAAGGGCATGGCATCGAGCATGTAATCCAATCCCAGGCTGTTGCAAAGTGGCGCTTCATCCGCAGGCATCAGTTGGATTTGGACATGTCGCGCTGCTATTGCCGCTCCGGTCAAGGCCGACAATGCAGCCATAACGCCGTAACCGCGAAGAACCATTACGCTTTTTGGATTATGCAGCGCGGATACCAGAAAAAAGCTGCCGGCCGCGGCAAAGGCAATGCGCTGGAAAATGCACAGCGGACAAGGCATCATCAGCATATGGTATTGCACATACAGGGCATAGCCGATGGCGCTGAAGCATGCCAGTGCGCCGAAAAAGTTCAATTGTCGTGAAGACCAGTGCAGTGGATTCATGGCGTTTGGTTCCTTTACGTTCAATGTTTACACTACAGCTTTTAGGGTGTGTTGGTAAAGCTTCTTGCTAAAAAAAAACCCCGAATCTATCGGGGTTTTTTCAATTCAAGTCGTTGGATTACTCAGCCGTGGCAACGGCAGAAACTTCCGGACGATCGACCAGTTCTACATAGGCCATGGGTGCGTTATCGCCAGGGCGGAAACCGCACTTCATGATACGCAAATAGCCGCCTGGACGCTCTTTATAACGAGGCCCGAGTTCTACGAACAGCTTGCCGACGGCTTCCTTGTCACGCAGACGCGACATGGCCAGACGACGGTTGGCAACGCCATCGGTTTTGCCGATAGTGATCAGCGGCTCGGCCACACGGCGGAGTTCCTTGGCTTTCGGCAAGGTGGTGCGGATCAGTTCGTGTTTGAACAGGGACGCCGCCATATTGACGAACATCGCTTCGCGGTGGGCACTGGTGCGGCTGAATTTACGGCCGGATTTTTGGTGACGCATGATCGTGATTCCTAATCAGCGCGCGGCGATTGACCGCGCTGTGTTTAATTAACCCAACATTCCCAGCTGGTGGCTGGCGGGTGGCCAGTTTTCCAGCTTTTGACCGAGCGTGAAGCCACGCTGAGCGAGGACATCCTTGATTTCGGTGAGGGATTTCTTACCCAAGTTCGGGGCCTTCAGCAGTTCAACTTCAGTGCGCTGCACCAGATCGCCGATGTAATAGATGTTTTCGGCTTTCAGACAGTTGGCCGAACGTACTGTCAATTCCAGATCGTCGATTGGACGCAACAGAACCGGGTCAACACCCGGACCCTGAGGCTTCTTATCTTGGTCGGCACGCTTGGTGAAATCGCCGAATACAGACAATTGATCAGTCAGAATGTCGGCGGCAGTACGGATGGCATCTTCTGCATCGATAGTGCCGTTGGTTTCGATATCCAGAACCAACTTGTCAAGATCGGTGCGTTGTTCAACACGGGCGGCAACCACTTCATAGGCCACACGACGAACCGGCGAGAAGCTGGCGTCGAGCATGAGACGGCCGATGGTACGGGTTTCTTCGTCCGGGCGGCGACGCGCAGAGGCCGGCTGGTAGCCGAAGCCGCGCTCAACTTTCAGACGCATGTTGATCGAAGCATCCTTGGTCAAGTTGCAGATGACGTGTTCCGGATTCAGGATTTCGACCGTGTGGTCGGCCTTGATATCAGCAGCGGTCACTTCGCCGGCACCTGATTTGGTCAGAGTCAGCGTGGTGTGGTCGACGCCTTGCAGACGCAGAGCAACGTCTTTGAGGTTCAGAAGAACTTCAAGCACGTCTTCCTGCATGCCTTCGATGGTGCTGTATTCGTGCAGTACGCCGTCGATTTCGACTTCCGTAATGGCATAGCCGGGAATGGACGAAAGCAACACGCGACGCAGTGCGTTGCCCAAGGTATGGCCGTAGCCACGTTCCAGGGGTTCAATCACTACTTTCGCGCGGTGTGCGCTACTACGTTCGATTACAGGGCCGCGCGGACGCAGCACTTGGTGAGCAGTTACCGTCATGGGTGATGACACTCCTGAGGATTATTACTTCGAGTACAGTTCGACAATCAGCGCTTCGTTGATATCGGAAGGCAGATCTGCGCGGTCCGGAATCGCTTTGAACACGCCGGAAAATTTATTGCTGTCCACTTCACACCAGCTTGGAACCAGATCCATCTGCTGGGCAAGATTCAAGGCTTCTTGCACATTCAAATGCTTCTTGGCTTTTTCAGTCAATTCAATGCTGTCGCCGGCCTTGACCTGATAGGAAGGCAGGTTGACGCTTTTACCATTGACCAGAACCGCTTTGTGCGAAACCAACTGACGGGCAGCTGGACGTGTCACTGCGAAGCCCATACGGTAAACCACGTTATCAAGACGGGTTTCCAGGATTTGCAGCAGCATTTCGCCGGTGTTGCCTTTACGGCGGGCCGCTTTGGCGTAGTAACCGCGGAATTGGCGTTCCAGCAAACCGTAGATACGTTTTACTTTCTGTTTTTCACGCAGCTGGGTGGCGTAGTCAGACAGTTTGCCTTTTTTGGCGGCACCGTGCTGACCGGGTTTCTGTTCGAGTTTGCACTTCGAATCAAGGGCACGCGCAGGGCTTTTCAGACTGAGGTCTGCGCCTTCACGACGTGACAATTTGCATTTTGGACCAATATAACGAGCCATGACTTTGTATTCTCCTTCCCTTAGACGCGGCGCTTTTTAGGCGGACGGCACCCGTTGTGCGGGATTGGGGTCACGTCGATGATGTTCATGATTTTGTATCCGCAGGCATTCAATGCGCGGACAGCAGATTCACGGCCAGGGCCTGGGCCCTTGATACGTACTTCCAAGGTTTTCACGCCGTAATCCAAAGCGGTCTTACCGGCTTTTTCCGAAGCTACCTGGGCAGCGAACGGGGTGGATTTGCGCGAACCGCGGAAACCGGCACCACCGGAGGTTGCCCAAGAAAGCGCATTGCCCTGACGGTCGGTGATGGTGATGATCGTATTGTTGAAGGAAGCATGGACGTGGGCAACGCCGTCGGTGACGACGCGCTTGATCTTTTTCTTCGGTTTGCTAGCAGCAGCTTTACTCATGATCGGACTTCCTTACTTCTTGATGGCTTTACGCGGACCCTTACGGGTACGGGCGTTGGTGCGCGTACGCTGGCCACGCATCGGCAGACCACGGCGATGACGCAGGCCACGGTAGCAACCGAGGTCCATCAGGCGTTTGATTGAAATGCCGACTTCGCGGCGCAGGTCGCCTTCGACCGTGAATTTCGCGACTTCCAGACGGAGTTTTTCAACTTCCGGCTCGGACAGATCGCGGATCTTGGTTGCAGGATTAACACCTGCGGTTTCACACACTTTCTTGGAGCGTGTGCGACCGATTCCATAAATGCTTTGTAACCCAACCCAGACATGCTTCTGAGCAGGCAAATTGACACCAGCTATGCGCGCCATTTGGCGTTCTCCGTAAAAAAGATTCACCCCGAAAGGGAATCGAAAATTATAACAGGGCTTCGGGTTAAATAAAAGTCCTGACGGTTACCCGCCTGAACCCGGCATAGGGAGTGTGCCTATGCTCCAGCGACAAGTTCATGCCGGACGGTCTTTTGAACCGACCGCCCCGCGCTACTCCAGCGCAGGGCATACAATCACTTACCCGCGCGCGAAGCTGCCGCGCGAGCCGCTCTTCAAATTCGCCTTCTTCATCAGGCCTTCGTACTGATGGGAAACCAAGTGCGCTTGAATCTGCGCCGTGAAATCCATCACTACCACAACCACAATCAGAAGGGACGTACCGCCGAAAGCGAACGGCACGTTAAACCCGGCGCGCATCAGCTCCGGGGTCAAACAAACCAGTACCAGATAAAGGCCACCGACAAAAGTCAGGCGCGTCAACACGCCATCAACGTAATCGGCCGTGGCTTTGCCTGGACGAATTCCTGGAATCAAGGCGCCCGACTTCTTCAGGTTGTCCGCGGTTTCCTGTGAATTGAAAACCAGCGCGGTATAGAAGAAGGCGAAACCCAGAATCAAGCCGCCATATAATAGCATATGCAGGGGCTCGTTGGGCGCCAAAGCCTGCGCCACATTCTGCAGACCACGGAACAATACCCCGCGCCAACCTTCGGTTTGCCCGGCGTCGGTGCTCATCCATGTAGAAATGGTTGCCGGGAACAAGATTAAGCTGGAGGCGAAAATGGCCGGGATCACACCAGACATGTTCAGCTTCAGCGGCAGATGCGAGCTTTGGTTCATATAGGCCTGGCGGCCACCCTGACGGCGTGCGTAATTCACGGTGATACGGCGTTGGCCGCGTTCCATGAACACCACAAACAGGGTTACACCCAACACCAGGGCAATAATGATGAAGATCGAAAATACGCTGATATCACCGCTCGATACCTGCTGCAAAGTCTGAATGGACGCTGACGGCAGAGAGGCTACGATACCGGCAAAAATGATCAAGGACACACCGTTGCCAATGCCACGCTCGGTGATTTGCTCGCCCAGCCACATCAGGAACATGGTGCCTGCGGTCAGGGAAACCACGGCAGTAACCATGAAGCCCATACCCGGCGAATAGACTGCGCCCGGTTGCGCCTGCAGCCAGCTGACGATACCGATGCTTTGGAAGATTGCCAAAGGAATGGCGCCTACACGGGAATACTGGGTCAGCTTGCGACGGCCGCTTTCGCCTTCTTTCTTCAAGGCTTTCCATGGCTCGTACATCTGACCGGCCAGCTGGACGATAATCGATGAAGAAATGTACGGCACCACGTTCAAAGCCAATAGGCTGAATCGGTGCAAGGCGCCGCCCGAAAACAAGTTGAACATATCCACGATGGTGCCCTGTTGACTTTCCATCAGGGCCAGCATCGCTTCCGGGTTGACACCCGGCACAGGAATATAACTGCCGATGCGGTAGACGATCAACGCCAACAGCACGAACATCAGACGCTGGCGCAACTCGGTAAATTTACCGAGCTGGCCGAACAGGGATCCTGCGGTACTTTCTTGTGACAAAGGATTACTCCGTTATTGAGCCGCCGGCGGCTTCGATGGCAGCTTTCGCGCCAACGGTTGCCAAAACGCCTTTCAGCACGAATTTCTTGCTGATTTCGCCTTTTTTCACGATTTTTGCCTGCTTGGCCTTGGCTGGCACCAGCTTGGCTGCGCGCAACACGGCAAAATCGATTTCAGCCACTTCAAGTTTTTCCAGCTGATACAGCATCACTTCAGCAGTATCGTTTTTCAGCTTCGAGCGGAAGCCGACTTTCGGCATACGCTTTTTCATCGGCATCTGGCCGCCTTCGAAGCCCGGTTTGATCTTGCCTTTACCGGCACGAGCGAAGGAACCTTTGTGGCCACGGCCGGCAGTCTTGCCGAGGCCGGAACCGATACCGCGACCGACGCGAACGCGTTCTTTGCGGGCACCCGGTGCTGGAGCTAATGTATTTAATTGCATGCGATTTCTCCTAGGCCCGATTACGATTCAACGCGAACCAGGTAGTGCAACTGATTGATAAGACCACGTACCGAAGGGGAATCCTTCAATTCGCGGACATCGTTTATTTTGTTCAGGCCCAAGGCCTTGACCGACAGACGGTGACGGGCTTGGCAGCCACGCAGACCTTTGACCAGGCGGACTTTAACGGTTTTATCGGCCATTATGCAATCTCCTCGATGTTCTTGCCGCGCTTGGCTGCAATACGCGAAGGCGACTGCATCACCACCAGACCTTTGACGGTGGCGCGAACCAGGTTGATCGGGTTGCGCGAACCGATGGCTTTGGCCAACACGTTCTTGACGCCAACCGCTTCGAATACAGCGCGCATGGCACCGCCGGCGATAACACCAGTACCTTCAGATGCTGGCTGCATGTATACGCGAGCCGCGCCATGCCCGGACTTCACCGGATGCCACAGCGTACCTTCATTCAGGTCCACCGAAATCATGGTTTTGCGGGCCTGGTCCATCGACTTCTGGATGGCAACCGGCACTTCACGTGCTTTGCCGTAGCCGAAACCGATTTTACCGGCGCCGTCGCCGACCACGGTAAGCGCGGTGAAGGTGAACTGGCGGCCGCCTTTGACGGTTTTGGATACGCGGTTAACGGCAACCAGCTTCTCGATGAAGCCGTCGTCGCTTTCTGCGTTGCGATTGCGATCGCGTTCGTTGCTGCTCATGGGAGCTCCTAAAATTAAATTGAAAATTATGTACGGCTTAGCCGCTTATGGTTGTATGAAACAGCGGGGGCGAACCCCCGTTCTAGCAATTAGAACTGCAGACCGCCTTCACGCGCGGCTTCCGCCAGGGCCTTAATGCGGCCATGGTAACGGTAACCCGAACGATCGAATGCAACACGCTCAACACCGGCTGCACGTGCTTTTTCAGCAATCGCGCGACCAACCTTTGCGGCGGCATCAATATTTTTGCAATACGCCAGGCCGTCTTTGACTTCGGCCTGCACGGTAGATGCGGAAGCAAGCACTTTCGAGCCGTCGGGTGTAAACACCTGGGCGTAGATATGCTGGCCGGAACGCAGTACCGACAGACGGGCCAAACCCAGATCACGGATGTGACAGCGGGTGGTTTTAGCGCGGCGGAGACGGGCAATATTCTTTTTCATGGTATAGACCTCGAGGATGCCGAAAACCTTAATTAGGCTTTCTTAGCTTCCTTCATAATGATTTTCTCGCCGGCGTAACGGATGCCTTTGCCTTTATACGGCTCAGGTTTACGGTACGCGCGGATCTTGGCTGCCACTTCACCGATCAATTGCTTGTCGGCACCGGAAATCAGGATTTCGGTCTGGGTTGGCGTGGTAATGGTAATGCCTTCAGGGGCAGTAAACACGACCGGATGCGAAAAACCCAGGCTCAGGTTCAA
>JAHEBG010000320.1 GCA_024642445.1 Gammaproteobacteria bacterium
CAGGTCTCGGATCATCGACGTATTGATCAACACTTCCGAGGCCGGCATGCGCAGGCCGTCTTCGCCGATGACCAAGCGCAGGGATATTACCGCTTTAAGGTTCAGCGCCAGGTTCATCAGAATATTCTTGTGCGCCGATTCCGGGAAGAAGTTGAGGATGCGCTCCAAGGTCTGATCGGCATTGTTGGAGTGCAGGGTGGCAAGGCAAAGGTGCCCGGTTTCGGCAAAGGCAATCGCGGCTTCCATGGTGGTGGTGTCCAGGATCTCACCGATCAATATCACATCGGGGGCTTCGCGCATGGCGTTTTTCAGCGCGTTGTGGAAGGCGTGGGTATCCAGACCCACTTCACGCTGGTTGACGATGGATTTTTTGTGCCGATGCAGGAATTCAATCGGGTCTTCGATGGTCAGAATATGGCCGGACTGTGTTTCATTGCGGTGATCGATCATCGCCGCCAGCGCCGTGGATTTTCCCGAACCGGTGGATCCGACCACCAGTACCAAACCGCGTGGCTCGTTGATGATGTGTTTGAGTATCTGCGGCAACTGCAATTGTTCAATCGAGGGGATTTCGCTTTTGATGGCGCGGATGACCATGGCGATTTCGCCACGTTGTTTGAACACATTGATACGGAACCTGCCAGCCTCTTTCAGGGAAATGGCCATGTTGTATTCCAGCTCCTGCTCGAATATGGCATAGCGCGATTCTTCAAGCAGCGACCCGGCGATTTTCTTGACCATGCCGGACGGCAATCCGTTATTTCCCAGAGGGTACAGTTTTCCCTCGACTTTGATGTATACCGGCGCGCCGGTGGTTAGGAACATGTCGGATGCGTTTTTTTCTCGCATCAACTTAAGGAAGTAGCCGATATCCATTTTTTCCCTCGTGCGGTTTTGACTGCCCGCATTATTGTGTAAACTGATTGAACAAGGCCTTTAGGCGCTTCATCATGGATTATAGATTGTTCAGAACCCTGTTGTTTGTAACCAGTGTCGCATTTTTTCTTGCATTTGGCAGTGCCCGAGCACAATCTTCTGCGGATTCTGCTGCAATCAGTGCGGCGGAACAGGCGCTGTTCGCTGCGCGTGAGGCCAATGCCGACCGCTGGGCGCCGCGGGCATTGGCGGATGCCCAGGCCGCATTCGATGCCGCCCTGGAACTGCAATTTAAACGTAAACGCAGCAGTGCCGAACAGATGGCCAAGCGCGCCGAACGTTTGGCAGTGCTGGCCACGGTACAAAGCCGTTATACCGAGTTGAAAGATGCCGTTGACCGCAAGGCCACTGAAAACGCCGGATTGCGTCGGCAATTGTTGATGGGGCAAGGCGGGTCATGGTGAGCCTGCTTCGTAACGCGGTTGCCGTTTGCGCGCTGGCAATGGCGAGCGCAGTAGCGGCTCAATCCACTTTCGAGCAAGACTATGACGCGCTTGCTCAGCAGCTGGCCCGGATTAATGCAGATGCCGGTGATAATCCCTTTGCGCGCTTGGAGCGCCTACAGGCACAACAGGCGCTTGAGGCAGCGGGCATGGCCCGTAAGCGCGAGCGTGATGATGCTTTGGCATTGGCTGCCATACAAATCAGCATTGCCGATTACGGTGTGCGCAGCGCGTATCTGAGCCAACAGTCGCAGCAATTGGACCGCGAGCGCGATGCCATCTTGCTGGAAGCCAGTCGCCGTGATGCCGAGCTGGCCCGTCAGGAGGCCGAGCGCTTGCGTCTGCAGGTACTGGCGCGCGAGGAAGAAGAGGCTTTGGCGGCCGCCGCCGAACCGCCAGCGGATCCCGCCAATATGCCGGATCCGGCTACTCAGAATCTTACCGAAACACAGCGTAAAGACGCGGCATTGGCCCGTCTGGAAGAAGAATTGTCGGAACAGATAACACGTAAAGGCAGTGTCTTGACCAAGCGCACCGGCACGGGGTCTGCGGGCTATGTACTTTCTGGCGCGGCCTTTCAACCCGGCAAGGCCACACTGAACGCCGATGCCAGGGTTGAACTGCAACAGCTGGCAAAACGCCTGAAAACCAGCGGTAAATCCTGGGATATTGTTGGCTTTACCGACAATCTGGGTGATGAGGACAGCAATCTGCAGATTTCACGTAAGCGGGCAGAGGTGGTGTTGTCGCTGTTCAGGGCTGCGGGCATGCCCAGTGTGCGTTTAAACGCGCTTGGCATGGGTTCTACACAGCCACTGGCCTCCAATGCCAGCAAGGCGGGCAGGGCGCAGAATCGACGGGTGGAAATCCTGCAAAAATAGCCCGAACACGGGGGGTATTGCATTCATCTTCCGTAATCATCTGGGCTCTGTTAATTACAGTAAATACCAATTAAAACAATAAGATAAAAAAGTGCTTGCGCCTATGCACAGACAGGCGTAAGTTAAAACTTCCATGGGCATTTTTCCACGCCCATGGTTTTCGAGAGACACTGCATGCGCGTTGCTTCATCA
>JAHEBG010000033.1 GCA_024642445.1 Gammaproteobacteria bacterium
GAGCGGCGGTGAGCCATGCTAGTTTTCGAGTTCCCCGGCATCAGCAGCCTGCAGGATTTGGGAAGGCACGGATACCAAAACCAAGGCGTCAGCGTAAGCGGCGCCATGGATACCTTGGCAGCACGCGTAGCCAATTCTCTGGTGGGCAATCCCGAACAGCTCCCAGTCATAGAATTGGCTTTGGGTGGCATGGCCGTCCGTGTGCAGCACAGTCAGTGTTTCGCCATCACCGGTGCCGACCTGCAAGCGCGTTGCGACGGCACCGAGGTGCCGTTGTGCAAGCCCATCTGGCTGGATGCCGGCAGCCGTCTGGAATTCTGTGCGCCGGTGCGCGGCTGTCGTGCCTATATCGCTGTTGCCGGCGGGTTTTACGCAGAGCCGATGTTGGGCAGCGCGGCTACCGATGCCCGCGCTGGACTGGGTGGTTTCCATGGCCGAAATTTTCGTCGCGGCGACACCCTGCCGTATGCCAAGCAGTCTGCGCCGTTGAAAAAATCCGTATCTTGGCATACCTCTTGGGCCAACCCGGATTTCGATGAAACTGCGGCATTACCCTGCATTGAAGGGCCCCAGTGGGCTCTTTTGCCGAAACCGCTTCAGCAGGACTTTCTGGAAAATTCATGGCTGCTTAGCCGGCAAACCGACCGGATGGGGCTGCGTTTCGATCAGGCCCTGCGTGGAGAATTCGAAACCCCTTCCCTGCTGTCCACAGGCGTCGTCTTCGGCAGCGTGCAATTGCCGCCGGACAAGCACCCTATTATTCTAGGCGCTGACCGGCAAACCACCGGCGGCTACCCGCAAATCGCCGTTGTTGCCGGCATCGGGCATCGGGCACTGGCGCAAGCCAAGCCAGGCGAACAACTCCGCTTCCAAATGATGGAGGTTGAACAGGCCTTGCAGCTTTGGCGCCGGCGCGAACGGCATTTTCGTGAATGGCAGCAGCATATGCAACAATGGTGGCACGCATGAACACGCAGATGGATATCAATGCCGACCTGGGCGAACTCAGTACCGCCAACGATGCGGCGCTGATGCCTTACCTGTCTTCGGCAAATATCGCCTGCGGTTTCCATGCCGGGTCTGTGGAGCGTATGCGGGAAACCGTTGCCCTGTGCCTGCATCACGGCGTTGCCATAGGTGCGCATCCCTCATACCGTGATCGCGCCTATTTCGGGCGCAGGGAAACCGGCATCTCTGCCGAAGAGATCTATGCAATTACCCGTGAGCAAATCGATGCCCTGCGTGTCATCGCCCAGGCGCAGGATGCTACGCTTCGGCATGTCAAAGCCCACGGCGCCCTGTATAACCGCTGTGCTACCGACGTTGCCGCTGCAGAAGCGCTGGCACGCGCCGTGGTTGATAGCGATCCATTCTTAATTCTGGTCGGCTTGGCAAATTCTGAAATGCTGACTGCAGGCCGCGCACTGGGTTTGCGAGTGGTCTCCGAAGGCTTTGCCGACCGGCGCTATACGCCTGCTGGACAACTGCAGCCGCGTACGCTTTCTGATGCTTTGATTGAGGACGAAAATGAAGCCATCGCACAGGTGCTGCAGATGCTGGAACACGGCACAGTGACCGCGGTTGACGGCAGCATGGTGGCCTTGGACATCGACACCGTTTGCGTGCATGGCGACGGCCCGCAGGCTTTGGCTTTTGTACAGGCACTGCACCAAGCTTTGTCTTCAAAACATATCCGTATCAGCTCGGAGTTCGCATGAATTATTGGCCGTTACTGGCAGTAGCCGTGGTCGTCATCGGCTTTCTGAAGCGCTGGAATCCGGTGCTGGTAGTCATGGCCTCGGCCTTGGTGGCCGGCGTGTCTGCAGGCATGAGCATAGAGCGGATTTTGGGTGAAATAGGATCCGGCTTTACCAAAAATCGCTACCTGCTAATCATCATTCTGACTCTGCCGGTACTGGGCGCACTGGAGCGCGCCGGTTTGCGTGAACATGCGCAACAGTGGATTGCCCGAAAGAAATCCCTGAGTCCGGGCCGGCTGATGACGGTTTACCTTGCCGTACGACAAGCCGCGGCAGCAGCAGGTCTTACCAGTTTGGGCGGTCAGGCGCAGACTGTGCGTCCGCTATTGGCACCGATGGCCGAGGGTTCTGCACAAGCCACCCATGGTGAGATTGGTCCAGAAACACGTGCGAAATTACGCGCCATGTCGGCCGCAACCGACAATGTCGGCCTGTTCTTCGGCGAAGATATTTTTCTTGCTTTCGGTGCCGTTCTACTGATTCAAGGCATTTATGCCGAAAACGGTTTGGCCATGGAACCTTTGCATATCGCGGTTTGGGGAATTCCTACTGCCCTGTTGGCCTTTGCCATCCACGCATGGCGATTGCGCCGGTTTGACCGGCAGCTGCCAAAAATCATTGCCGAAGAAAAACAACAGGAGCGCACTTCGCATGATTGAATTGCGCCACATCTACCTGTTGTGCGGTCTGTATCTGGCGTATGTGGCCTGGCAAACCTTTCGGGATAACGGACACAGCAAGCGTATTTCCACCACCGCGTTCTGGAGCCTGTTGGCGGTTGCATTTCTGGTGGGCGAGCAACTGCCCGATACCGTGATGGGCCTGATGGTATTGACCATAGCGGCACTGGCAGGACTGGGTGGTATTGGCAGCGGAAACTACCACGCCGCAGTGCCCGAGCAACGCGCTGCCAAAGCCGCAACACTGGGCAACCGATTGTTCATTCCGGCGCTATTGATTCCACTGCTGACCTTGGCCGGCGTCTTCATGTATCCGTTGTTGCAATGGCATGAATACAGCCTAGTCAGTAGCACACAGACCACCGTTATTGCTTTGGGCATTGCCTGCATTTTGGCCTTCTGCGTGGCATTGAAAATGGGCAGCGAGCGCATGACCGATGCCGTGCATGGTTCCCGCGGCATACTGGATGCCATCGGCTGGGCTTTGCTGTTGCCGCTGTTGTTGGCAATGCTGGGCGCCATGTTCAACAATGCCGGCATTGGCGATTTGGTAGCGGACCTGTTAACCCGCAGCCTGCCCTTGCAGCACGCCTGGGTGGCTGTACTGGCTTATGGGTTGGGTATGGTGCTATTTACCATGATCATGGGCAATGCCTTTGCCGCATTTCCGGTGATGACCTTGGGTATCGGACTGCCGATTCTGGTCAATCAGCACGGCGCCGATCCTGCTCCATTGGCCGCGATTGGCATGCTTACCGGCTACTGCGGCACTCTGATGACGCCAATGGCAGCCAATTTCAATATCGTGCCGGTGGCATTGTTGGAGTTGAAAGATCAGAACGCGGTCATTCGCATGCAGATCATGACTGCGCTGCCCTTGATTGCCTGCAATCTTCTGTTGATTTACTGGCTGGCGTTGCCATGAGTATTCTCATTACCGGCTTCGAACCGTTCGGTGGCGAAACCGTTAATCCTTCCTGGCTGGCAGTTAGCCGGCAGCAAGAAACCGTCATCGGCGGTCAACACATCGTTTGCGCCTGTCTACCCACGGCATTCCATCTGGCCGGAGATGTATTGCAGACATTGATTGAAAATCAACGGCCGCAGTTGGTGATAGCCGTAGGACAGGCCACGGGCCGCTCAACCATCAGTGTGGAAAGGGTTGCCATCAATATCGACGATGCCCGCATTCCCGATAATCTGGGGGCACAACCGATTGACCGCGCCATCATCGATAACGGACCACCGGCCTACTTCAGCACCCTGCCGATCAAAGCCATTGTGCAATCCTTGAACAACAGCGGCATTGCCGCCGAAGTGTCCAACAGTGCCGGCACTTTTGTCTGCAATCATCTGTTTTACCACTTGATGCACATCAGCCGAAGGTTTCCCGGGATGCGTGCCGGTTTTGTGCACATCCCTTGCCTTCCGGAACAAGCCCAAAGCCGGCCCGGCACACCCAGTATGCCTTTGGATACGATAAGCCAGGCCATGGCACTAATAGTAGAAACCGCATGGCACACGACGGATGACTTGCAGATCACCGCCGGACGTGAGTGTTGAAGCAAAAAAAATGGCCCGCAAGGGCCATTTTTTGACGCATTGAAATCGCGCTTACTCTTTCGAGGCGGTTTTCTTTGCTGCGGCTTTTTTAGCCGGCGCGGCTTTCTTGGCCGGCTCTTTTTTCACAACGGCTTTCACAGCCACTTTTTTGGCGGTGGCGGTACGGGCATTGCCATAGCTGGAAATGCTGCGTTTGCCTTTGGTGGTTTTACGGTCGCCCTTACCCATTTCGATGCATCCTTTATGAAAAATTTCGTGACAAGGCGCCTAGAGTACCATCTTGAAGGCTTCAGACCAAGCCTTTAATGGCTATGGTGGCAACTGGCATCGTGCACATGGCCATGGGTCAAGCGCAGATTCACCAGGTGCGCTACCGCAATCAGCGTGCCTCCGGCGGTCATCACCACCGCATGCCGAAGCATGTCGTGGTGGATTTCTGGCACCAGAATGCCCAACCACACCAAAAACAGGCCGGGCACCAGGAATGCCAAGGCCCGGTACACCCGGTGCCGTTTATAGCCTAACCAAAGACTGAACAAGCCCAACAGGCTGGCAAAACAGACAAAGGCCCACTCAAAGCCGCTCCAGGCCAAAGCGCTTAGGCCCAGCGCCGGAAGCAGCGAGATTGCCACCGGCAGCAGCGCGCAATGCAACGCGCACACCACCGAACTGGTAGTGCCGAACTTGTCGATAAATTTTCGGAGGTTAGGGCTCAATGCTTTTCCAGAAGCCTGTGTATGGTTATAGTATAACATTAACAACCGTGCGCCGTTGCAAGTGCAATGTCCATGCAATACTGTGCTTATGACTGAACCTACAACCGAAACCACGCTGTACATCGCGAACAAAAACTACTCGTCTTGGTCACTTCGTCCCTGGTTGGCCATGACCGAACTTGGCATCCCGTTCAGTGAACAGCTTTTGCCGTTCGAAAGCGACAACCACACACGCTTCAAGGCCATTGCGCCCAATGCCCGCGTACCTTGCCTGTACCATGGCAAAACGGTGGTGTGGGATTCACTGGCCATCCTTGAGTATCTGGCTGAACGGTTCCCCGGGGTTTGGCCCACTGACCAAAATGCCCGCGCCTGGTCACGTTCAGCGGCCGCCGAAATGCACGCCGGTTTTACTGCCTTGCGGAATGTTTGTCCGATGAATTGCGGTATCCGAGCCCGTTTGCGGAGCATGCCTTCGGCCTTGCGATCCGATCTGCAGCGACTGGATGAACTGTGGAATGACGGCTTATCACGTTTTGGCGGCCCATACCTGGCCGGCGAAGCGTTCAGCGCTGTGGATGCCTATTTCGCACCCGTTGCGTTCCGCATCCAAAGCTACGGTCTGGATTTGAGCGCCACAGCGAGCGCCTATAGTCAGCGCCTGTTGGCATTGCCAGGCATGCAAGCCTGGTATTGCCAAGCCCTATTGGAACTCTGGCGTGAACCCCAGCATGAACGGGAAATCCTCGATAGTGCAGAGATCGTAGCCGATTACCGACAGCCACCCAACCTTTGACACATGCGCTCAGGCGTATTTTGGTTTACGCTGAATTCGAATCCACCTAAGGAGGCAGTAATGGACGATATCAATAGCAAAGACCAGAACAATTGGGCGGGCGGCGTACATGTGGCGGCATTTCTGACCGCAGTTCTGACATCCTGGTCTGCCGGCGTCGGCGGCATGGTCGCCTCGTTTGTGGCTTGGCTAATAAAAAAAGACGAATCCCCGTTCATCCGCAAGCATGCCGCGGAAGCCTTCAATTTCAATTTCAGCATGTTCATCTACAGCCTGATTGCGGTGTTCTTCGCATTGATCACGCTTGGCCTGGGTCTGATTTTCGTGATTCCCGCCGCAATGGTGTTAGTGGTTGTCTGGCTCTGGTGCACCATCCAAGCCGCCATGGCCGGATTTGATGGTAAGGAATACCGGTACCCTTTTACATTGCGATTGCTCAGCTGAGCAGACCCATTAAGTTAAAACGCCGGCATCCGCCGGCGTTTTCATTTGCGTGCCTTTTCCATACATTGCTTGCAGGTACCGTGCACTTCCAATATCTGGGCGCGCGGCACAAATCCCAAAGCTTCGGCTTTGGCATTCAGAGCCTCGGCAATCGATTCATCTTCCAATTCCAGTGCACTTTGACAGCTGTCGCAGATCAGGAAGGGCACCGTGTGTTGAATGCTGGGATGATGGCAGGCCACATAGGCATTGATCGAAGCCAGTTTGTGGATGAAGCCGTTGCCAATGAGGAAATCCAATGCACGGTAAACCGTGGGCGGCGCATTCGCACCCACCGCGGACTTCATCTGCTCCAAGAGTTCATAGGCTTTGATCGGCTTGCCGTAGCGCGCTATAAGGCCCAAAACCTGTGCCCGGATAGGCGTTAAGCGTAACCCTTTGGTGTTGCATACCGCCTTTACCGCTGCCACATAGGCATCGGCATCGTGCACATGATGGTGCGGATGCGTGCATGCACTGGCGGCGGAGCGACTCAAGGCAATACTGCCAAGGCCGCCTGCAATCGTGCCAAGGCCCGTTGACGCCCGCACAGGAACACCGTGTGATCAATGGAGGGCGATTGTGCAGAGCCTGTTACAGCAACACGAATCGCAGGGCCCACTTTGCCCATACCCAGATTCAATTCTGCCAGCGTATCGGCAAATGCTTGGTGTACGCCTTGCAGTTGCCACTCAGGCAATGCTTGTAACTTATCGTGAAAGTGCTGCAAGGGTTCACGCACAGCGGCTGTATATTGTTTGGTTATCGCCGCTGGGTCAAAATCGTCATCGCCGAGGTCCTCGAACCAACAACGCGCTTTTTCTGCCATTTCTTTAAGCGTATGCACGCGATCACGCAACGCTACCACCACATCGGCAGCCGATGGCCCTTTTTCCGTATCGTAGCCAGCGCGCTGCAAATGCCATTGCAGATGTTCGGCCACCGCTTCCGGCGCCTCGGTTTTCATATAGTGCTGGTTGATCCAATTAAGCTTGGCTGGATCTAATCGGGACGCCTTGGAATTGACGTCTTCGATTTTGAATAACTCGAACATTTCCTGCCGGCTGAAAATTTCCTGATCGCCGTGCGACCAGCCCAGACGAACCAAGTAATTCAGCAAGGCATGCGGCAAATAGCCGTCTTCGCGGTATTGCATGACATTGGCAGCGCCGTGTCGCTTGGACAGCTTGGCACCCTCCGGATCAAGAATCATCGGCATATGCGCAAAACGCGGCATGGAATCGCCCAGCGCCTTATAGAGATTGATCTGGCGCGGGGTATTGTTGACATGATCATCGCCGCGGATGACATCAGTGATGTTCATATCCAGATCATCAACCACTACCGCAAAGTTATACGTGGCATAACCGTCTGAGCGGAAAATTACCAGATCATCGAGTTCGTTGTTGGAAAATTCGATACGGCCTTTGATGCTGTCTTCCCAGACCACACTGCCCTGCTGGGGATTCTTGAAGCGGATGACCCGGTTCGGATCCTCACGCCACGGTGCATTGGCATCACGGTAAAACCCGTTGTAACGCGGCTTCTCGTTTTTTTCGAGAGCGGCATTGCGCATGGCCTCGAGTTCGTCTTTGCTTTCGTACGCGTAATAGGCTTTGCCTTCAGCCACCAGCTGCTCGGCCACCTCACGGTAGCGCTCTAATCGTTGTGTTTGGTAGATCGGACCCTCATCGTAGTCCAAGCCCAACCAACGCATGGCTTCAAGAATGGCGTCCACAGCAGGCTGGGTTGAGCGTTCCCGGTCGGTGTCTTCAATACGCAACACGAATACGCCACCACGGCGACGCGCTTCGAGATAGCAATAAAGTGCCGTACGGGCACCGCCGATGTGCAGAAAACCGGTAGGACTGGGAGCGAAACGGGTACGACAGGTCATGACAACGCCTTCAATGTGACCGGTCAATTTTAACGAATTTCGGCCCTATGCGCCGGAATCAGAGGTTTTTGCTTCCACAGGCAAGGCAGGCAAAGCTGCTCCGGCGTACCAGTGGCCTTCTCGCATGGCCTCCAACAGCTGTTGCACAGCTTCGCGTTCCGCTAACCCGTGTACAGGCAGCGCCAAAATATCGCCAGGGGTTGCCCATGCCAGAATGCTGCGAACCGCGAGTATCTCGTTCAGCTCGATTTCTACTACATCGCTTGGCACGCCATTTTGAACCAAAGCACTTTCCAGCAGGGCCGGCACCTCACCGGGTTGGCGCCCACGCTCATAGCCCTGCATGTCTTTCAGCACCACTTTGTCCGGTCGGTAATGCGCCACGCTTTCCGCCAGCTTTACGATATCGTCGTTTTCCCGGTTGCCGGCCTGTCCCAGTAAAACCGCCAGCCGGCCGTTTCCGCGCATGGCATCGGCTATACGAAGAAATCCGTGCATGCCTTCTGGGTTGTGGGCATAGTCCATGAACACTTGCACGTCACCGAACTGCCAATTCTGCAGACGCCCCGGATTATCGACATGCCGTCGGCCAAAGTTCTGCAGCGTAGCCTGAATGGCTTCCAAACCGAAGCCCAGACGGTAGGCACACAAGGCTGCACCGGCAATATTTTCCATGTTGTACTGGGCCATGCCCTTGAAAGCGATGGGCATGTTGTCTGCCGAACCCAAGTCATGCACCATGCCATCGGCATGCAGGCAGAGCCGGCCCTGATCGAAACCGCATACCGCCGAACCGGCTGCCAATTGCATTTGCATGAACGCATTGTGCCAATCCAAGGCGAACCAATCGGTTTTGTTCGGCAGTGCACTGCCGTGTTTTACCAGCATCCTGTCGGCAGCATTCAATACCATATGACCGTCAGGCTTTAGACCTTTAGCCACGGTCAACTTCACTTTAGCCAGATCATCTAGCGAAAATACGCCGTACTCACCGAAATGGTCTTCACTGATATTGGTTACCAACGCCGTATCGGCATGCCCAGTGGCCAACCCCCGGCGCAATAAACCACCACGC
>JAHEBG010000321.1 GCA_024642445.1 Gammaproteobacteria bacterium
GCGCGTACCGCGCATGTACCGTTGTCGTTGGCGGCGCAGAACAACAGTTATTTGAAGGCCTTGAGTGCACGGCCGGCCGCGGCATTGGCCGAATTTATGCGCGTGATCGTGCGCTTGCGTGTCCAGGCCAATTCGGCATCGGCTGCGGAATTGGTGCGTGCGGTGGTCAATGATTCGGGGTTGTTGAATCAGTTGCGGGTTGAAACCAAAAACGAAGCCCTGTTTTTGCGCCGCAAGGAAAATCTGGATGAATTGGCGCAGTGGTTCAGTGCCGAACACCGGCCTTCCGGCGCCGGAGATCTGGCCGCACAACTGGCGCTGTTGTCCAATGCCGATCGCGGCGAGCCCGGCAATCAGGTGCGGCTAATGAGCTTGCATTCTGCCAAGGGCTTGGAGTTCCGCTGCGTGTTCATTGTGGGCTGCGAACAGGGCAATCTGCCGCATCAGGCCAGTTTGGACGAAGGCCAGCTGGCCGAAGAGCGACGCTTGTTCTATGTGGGCATTACCCGGGCCAAGGAGCGTTTGATTCTGGCGCATAGCGCCCAGATTTCGCGTTGGGGCGAACAGATCAACCTGTTGCCCAGTCAGTTTCTGGATGAACTGCCGGCCAACGACCTGCACCGCGATGGCGTGGTTCACGAGGATCAGCAGGACGAACAAAAAGCCCGTGCCTCGGCGCATCGGCAAGCCATCTCCGCGCTTTTCGAACCCTGAGTGCTATGCTAAGACTTCGGCCAACGTTCGGGCGTCAAATGCTTTCTCGCGTGCTTCAAGGCGTGCTTTGCCTCGGTTTGTTGGTGCCGGTGGCCTGCCATGCGCCGATGGACCCTAAAAAAGTAGCGCAGGCCAAAGCCGATGCGTCCGAAATGATGCAAGCCTTGCAGGACTCCGACGTACAGGCCTACCGTGCGCGCACCCTGCCGCCGCCGGACTACCAGCGGATGAAGGCCGGTTGGGCGTCCATTCGAGCAAAAATGCAGGCCGACCCCAGCGAGCAGGCCCGGTTCAATGCCTTGCTCACACGCTTTACTGAGCCCAAGGCCGAGGCGTATTTGCAGCGGGATCTGAATGCCAAGATAAAGCCAATAAATAGCGAAATTGAGAGCAAATGGCCGCTGATGCAGACAAGTTTGACACTTTTGCTGCAAGGTTGGGTGGAAACCAATCCGCAACTTAGCGCCACAGAAAAGGCCCATGGCAAAGCCTTGGTCAAAGCAATCATTTCCCAAATGCCGGCCGAATGGCTGCAAGATCAGGCGCTTCGACAAAAAGCATTTGATCAGATGGTGCGTATTGCTCGTGAAACCGAAGTGCCGAATTACCAGGCATATGCGGCATTGAATTACGTGCAGTTTAACGCTAAGTTAGCGAATTTTATCGACGGTTTGAAGACATTAGGCCGAATTTACGGCTTAGACTGGAATGCCGGAATACAGCGCCGCACCTTACATGTCATCACTCAGTCTGGCAATACGGCTACGGTGCGTATTCGCTACCCTTTGGGCAAAAAATGGGTAGAATTCCCCATGGATCTCATTGAGTATCAGGGCCGGTGGTATGACGCCTCGGCAGCACAGCTGCTGAACGACACGCTTGCCACCCCTTAAGCCCGACTATGCCTGACGCGCCGCAAGCCCCGTTGAATTTTCCTGCGCATTATGTAAAGCCACCGATGTGGCTGCGTATTGCCGCCCGCTTTCTTAAGCCCTGGGTGGATATTTCGCGTGAGCCCGAAGTGCCACCGTTTCAGGTGGATCGTCCGATTTGCTATGTGTTGGAAAGTTACGGCCTGACCAACCTGTTGATTCTGGACCGCGCTTGCCGGGAAGCCGGCTTGCCATCGCCTCTGGCTTCATTGCCAGGCAACCCCCTGGGCCGTAAGCGCTCTTATATAGCATTGTCGCGTCGTGGCGGTGCCGGCGCCATGACCGCACGGCAGAACAAGCGCCATTCCGATGGCTTGTCGCGCCTGCTGATGGCGCACCGCCTTTACCCGAATCAGGATGTGCAGCTGGTACCGGTCTCGATTTTCGTTGGACGTGCACCCAACCGGCAATCGGGCTGGTTCTCGGTGTTGTTTTCGGAAAACTGGGCATTAGTCGGCCGTTTCCGGCGCTTTGTTTCCATTCTGCTGAACGGCCGTGATACCCATGTCCGTTTTGCGCCCAGCTTTCGCGTCCGTGACATTCTGTCCGAAGACATTCCGCACGAGCGTATGGTGCGTAAAGCCCAACGTGTGCTGCGCGCGTATCTGCGCAAAGTGCGCGCCGCGGTCATCGGCCCCGATTTATCGACCCGGCGCTTGTTGGTCGACCGCGTGTTGGATGCCGAACCGGTGCGCAAGGCCATTGCCGAGCAAGCCCGCCGCGACAAAGCGTCATACCGCGATGCTTGGAAAAAAGCGCACCAATGTGCCTGGGAAATCGCCGCCGATTATTCG
>JAHEBG010000322.1 GCA_024642445.1 Gammaproteobacteria bacterium
ACCTGTTCCACCAAGGATCCCGGTCGCGTGGTCTACGATTTATTGCCGGAACGTTTCCGGTTCCGAAGCCCGGTGCTCAGTACCGTGGGCCGGCTTGACCGCGATACCTCCGGACTGTTGATGCTTACCGATGACGGGCAGCTACTGCATCGCATCATCTCACCGAAAGCCGAACTGCCGAAGATTTATGAGGTGGAACTGGCCGAAGATCTGAACGGCGATGAAGCCGAACTGTTCGCCAGTGGTACGCTGATGCTGGAAAGCGAAAATACGCCGCTGGCGCCAGCCAAGATGGAAATCATCGAGCCACGCAAAGTACGGTTGACTTTGATCGAAGGCCGCTATCATCAAGTGCGGCGCATGTTCGCCGCCACCGGCAATCGGGTGCTCAGCTTGCACCGTAGCCGCACCGGGAATCTGGATCTGAATGGCTTGGCGCCGGGTGAGTGGCGTTATGTGACGCCCGAGGAATCGGAACAGGCTTTGTTCAATTCGAGCCTGTAGTGACTTCCAGCCCATTGTCTACGGCAGGCGCACGGGATAGGCTAGGCATACATCACACTCGGGGAAGCTCATGCGTTTCATACTCGTACTACTGTTGTTGCTCTGTTCGGCGCCAATGGCCCAGGCGCAGGACGCCGGCGATGCACTCTCACGGGAGTTGCCGCCGGGGCTGATCGTGCCCGAAGCAGCCAAGCCCGGCCCGGCATTCGATGTCGACAAGGCCACAGCAGCCTACGTGGGCTTGCTCAGCGAAGCCCAACGCGAGAAATCGGATGCGTATTTCGAAGGCGGCTATTGGTTGACTCTTTGGGGTTTTCTTTACGGCTTGCTGGTGTGCGCCGTATTCATCGGTACCGGACTTTCGCAGAAACTGCGGGATATTTCCAAACGCGTTAGCCACAGGCCCTGGTTATATGTGGCCATCTACGGTGCACTCTGGTTGGTTGCCGGTGAAATTCTCAGCCTGCCATGGGCGCTGTATACCGGTTATTTCCGCGAACATGCCTATGGGCTTTCCAATCTTTCCATGGGTGCGTGGTTTGGCGAGGCCGGCAAAGGCCTGATGGTCAGCCTGATTATCATGCCGTGGGTGGTTTCCGGCTTGTTTGCGGCCGTTCGCCGCGCTGGCGACACCTGGTGGCTTCGTGCCGGGATTGCCAGTTTCGGCTTGCTGCTGTTGCTGATCATGGTCAGCCCGGTATTCATCAGCCCGCTGTTCAATGATTACAAACCTTTGCCGGAAGGGCCAGTTAAGTCGGCAATATTCTCGCTGGCGCGCGCCAATCAGATTCCCACCGATAATGTCGTCTATTTCGATGCATCGAAACAGACCACGCGCGTCAGTGCCAACGTGTCGGGATTTGCCGGTACCACGCAAGTCAGCTTGAATGACAATCTGTTGGATAAAACCTCGTTGCCCGAGATCAAGGCGGTCATGGGCCATGAAATGGGGCACTATGTGCTCAATCACGGCGTCCGTAATCTGGCGTATATCAGTCTGGTGCTGATGTTCGGATTCTGGTTCGTCCACAAACTGATCGATAGGGTCATCGCCCGTGTCGGAGTCCGCTACGGCATCAAGGAGCGCACCGATCCGGCCGTGCTTCCGATTGCGGTAGCCGTATTCAGCTTCTACATGTTGCTGGCCACGCCGGTGCTCAACACCATCATTCGCACCGCGGAAAAGGAAGCGGATCTTTACGGATTGAATTCGGCGCGTGAGCCGCACGGATTTGCCACCGCGGCCATGCGTCTGAGCACCTATCGTAAAATCGAACCCGGGTATTGGGAGGAAGTCATATTCTATGATCACCCCAGCGGCTACGATCGTGTGCATTCGTCCATGCTTTGGCTGAAAGAGAACCAGGCGCTGGCTGAAGCTACACCTTGAACCGAGTTTAAGGCATTTGGAAAAAGCAGGGATTTCCCTGCTTTTTCTTTTCAAGGACATTCACGAAACACTGACATTTCCAGCACAACATGCTCACGCGAATATGACGTGCCATGCACGCGCATTCAGGCAAGGTAAGCAGGTGCCAAAGCACACTTCTTAACCATTGAATAAAGGAAATGCAATGCAAATGATTAAAACCTTGATGTTCGGTGCGGTACTCGGGCTTTCATCCATGGCGGTTAGTGCGCATGAGCACAAGAAAGAAATGGCCGCAGGCACCATTGTTGACGTAGCTGCCGCCAATGCCGATTTTTCCACGCTGGTTGCCGCAGTCAAGGCCGCGGGCTTGGTGGATACGCTGAACTCGAAAGGCCCGTTCACAGTGTTCGCACCGACCAACGCCGCTTTTGCCAAACTGCCGGCCGGTACCGTGGAAAGCCTGCTGAAGCCTGAAAACAAAGCCCAGCTGGTGGCCATTCTTACGTACCATGTGGTCGCCGGTAAAGTCACCGCCGCCGATGTGGTCAAATTGAATTC
>JAHEBG010000034.1 GCA_024642445.1 Gammaproteobacteria bacterium
TACCGCGCACAGAAACGTGGTGGTAAGGGGCGTGCCGCGGCTTCAGTGAAGGAAGAGGATTTCATCGAGCAGCTATGGGTCGTCAACACGCATGATACCTTGCTCACCTTTACCTCCGAAGGCCGTGTGTTCTGGCTCAAAGTCTACCAATTGCCGGATTCCGGTCCGAACTCACGTGGCCGTCCCATCGTCAATTGGATTCCCTTGCAGGCCGGTGAAAAAGTCCAGGCTGTCGTTCCTGTACGTGAATTCAGCGAAGATCAATTCGTGTTTTTCGCTACCAAAAACGGAACCGTTAAAAAAACACCGCTCTCCGATTATTCACGACCTCGGGCAAATGGCATTTGGGCCATTAATCTGGACGAGGGCGACGGTCTGGTTGAAGTGCATCTGACCGATGGCAGCAAAGACATCATGTTGTTTGCCTCGAACGGAAAAGCAGTTCGTTTTGACGAATCACTGGTGCGCTCAATGGGCAGAACAGCTACAGGCGTTCGGGGCATGAAGTTGTCGGATGACGCGCATGTTGTCAGTATGGTGGTTGTGGAAGGCGATGGCGATATTCTCACGGCTAGTGAGAATGGCTTTGGAAAACGCACAGAAGTAGCTGCCTATCCTAAAAAAGGCCGTGGCACACAGGGCGTTATCGCCATTCAAAGCTCGGATCGAAACGGCGCGTTGGTTGGCGCCATACAATTGACCGAACAGCATGAAATTCTTTTGATTTCCGATCAAGGCACCATGGTCCGTACCCGTGCATCCGAGGTTTCACAGGTGGGCCGCAATGCCCAAGGCGTTACACTGATGCGTGTCGCAGCCGATGAGAAGCTGATGGCGATTGAGTGCCTGGAAATGATGGAAGACGATGAAGACGAGTCTGATGAAACCGCCGATATCGAAATCGTAACTCCACCCGAAGCTTAATGCCAAGGTGCAACGAAAAACGGCGGGAATTCCCGCCGTTTTTTTAATACCATTACTTCAGACTCAGTATTTATAGAGTTTGGCTTTACCGTCTTTAACGCGAACTATGCTGCCTATTTTTATTTTGCCGATAAGTTCTTGGCGCACGGTTTTGATTTCACCATCACGCATGCGTACGGTGATTTTGTATTCTTTGTTGCCTTCGGCGATTTTTTTACCAGCATAAGCACCACCGACGGCACCGGCGACTGTAGCGACTTTCTTGCCATCGCCACTGCCAATCTGATTGCCTACAAGCCCGCCAACTACTGCGCCGGCTATTGCGCCACCCGTTCCAGATTTCGGATCATCGACTTTCTGGATTTGAGTTACCCGGCCACAGCGATTACAGTCTTCAGGCCAGCTATTGTTGTTCTGTGCAAGCAAGGCGGGCGCTGCAATCATGCCGGCAATCAGTGCGAATATCGAGAGCTTTTTCATGAAATTCTCCTTTGTGGTTATAGTGCGGATAATACGGATTCTGCCGACGACACGCTGAACTCGCCGGGTGCTTCGACGAAAAGCTGCGTCACTTTGCAATCATCAATCACCATGGCAAAGCGTTTTGAGCGCAGGCCCATGCCGAATGCCGTGGCATCCAGTTCCAGGCCCAATGCTTTTACGAATGCGCCGTTGCCATCAGCAAGCATGGTTATTTCATCCGGGCAGTGTTGGCTTTCACCCCAGGCCTGCATGACGAAAGCATCATTGACGGAAAGGCAGCTAATTTCATAACCTTTGGCGGCAAAATCCTTGGCGTGCTGGATATAACCTGGAAGATGTTTGGCAGAACAGGTTGGGGTAAATGCGCCAGGTACTGCAAACATCACGGATTTTTTGCCGGAAAAGAATGAGGCGGTGTTTACAGCCTGTATTCCATCTTTCAGCGTATTGATACTAACGTCCGGAATGGAATCGCCAATTTTAATAGTCATTCATAGCCCTTTATAGAAGTATTCCTATTGGATGGTAAACTGTTTTTAAGTAGCATTGACTATCAGCATGATGGAAATGCGATGAACTGCCCATGAATTATGGAGTTTTCGTGGAATTCAAAGATTACTATAACGTGCTTGGGGTAGAATCAAAGGCAAGTGCTGCCGAAATCAAGACCGCCTACCGGCGACTGGCTCGTAAATACCATCCGGATGTCAGCAAAGAGGCCGGTGCCGAAGAGCGTTTCAAAGCGGTTAACGAGGCCTATGAAGTGCTGAGAGATGAGGAAAAGCGGGGTCAGTACGACCAGTTGAAAGCCCGTGGTTATCGTCCGGGTGAGGAGTTCAGGCCTCCGCCGGGCTATGGTGGCGGGGGCTACCAGTATGATTTCAACGATATGGGCGGCGGCGGGTTCAGTGATTTCTTTGAATCCTTGTTTGGTGGCGGCCGACGGGGGCAGCCGCAACAGGCAGCACAGGGCAGTCGTGTCAAATTGGCGATTCCACTTGAGCGTGCCTTCGGCGGCGGCAAGCAGAAAGTTCGTATCGGTGCAAAAACACTCGAAATCAATATTCCTGCGGGCATCAAGCCGGGGCAAAGCATTCGTTTGGCTGGCCAAGGCGAGCAGGGTGGCAACTTAATGATTGAAATTGAATACCAGGAGCACCCGGAATTTGAGCTGGATGGCCAGAATGTGCTGTACACCCTGAGCTTGATGCCTTGGCAGGTAGCGCTCGGCGACACGGTTTCTGTGCCGACATTGGCGGGAAAAGTTGGATTAAAAATCCCGGCAGGATCGGATACCGGCAAACGACTTCGCCTTAAAGGCCGTGGTATGCCAGGCAAGGCGGGGGCTGGTGATCAGCTGGTTGAGCTGGAGGTTTCGGTTCCCGCGCCGGAAACCGAAGAGCAAAAAGCCGCGTATCGAAGAATGGCCGAATTATTCGGCGCCGGTTAAACCGCTGTTGGCAACACCTGCTTGATGATGTCGATTAACTCATTTTCATTGAATGGCTTAGTGAGATAGGCTTTGGCGCCTTGGCGCATGCCCCATACCCGGTCGGTTTCCTGATCCTTGGTGGTAACCAGAACAATCGGAATATGCTTGGTGCTGTCGTCACGGGTTAGGGCACGGGTAGCCTGAAAGCCATTGAGGTTCGGCATGACCACATCCATCAGTACCAAATCCGGCAATTCCTGTTTACAAACGGCAACGCCCGAGACGCCATCTTCAGCGGTCAATGCTTCGTGGCCCAGTTTTTCTACGATGCGCTTCATGCCCATTTGCTGGGAAGGAGAGTCGTCTACAACCAGAATGCGTGCCATATGAAATATCCTTTAAAGATAAGGTATTAGTAGAAAACAAATTGCAGATTTTAGCAAGAGCCAGCGTCTATTTTTACCACATAGCGCCCAAATGCTGCACCGCTAAGTAATTGATTGAACGCTTCAGGAAGGTCTTTCAGGGTAATCTCGCGTACCGGAAAAGCTTGAATGGCGTCAGCACTAAGATACTGCGACAGTAAGCGCCAGACGGCCTCTCGTGTACTTCGTGCGGTGCCCGCGGAGGCAATTCCCAACAATGAAACGCCACGGATGATGAAGGGCATTACCGTAGCCTGCAATGCCGGACTGGCAACCAATCCATAACTGGCAACATTACCGTAAGCTGCGGTTTGTGCCAATAGGCCGGAAAGCATTGCGCCGCCAACACCATCCAGCGCGCCACCAAAGCGGACGCTGTCCATGGCTTTGTCGCTCAAAACCGCTTCCCTCGGCAGAACACATTCAGCGCCCAAGCGCTCTAGAGTCTGACGATGTTGCGGTTTGCCGGATACGGCATGCACCTTGAATCCAGCGCGGCTGAACAGGGCTGTGGCCAACATGCCCACACCGCCGGTTGCTCCGGTAATGGCTATAGGCCCTAGCCCAGGATTCTGGTGGTTTTCAAGCATTCTATGCAATGCCAATCCGGCAGTAAATCCGGCTGTGCCGAGCACCATGGCATCACGCAGACTCCATTGGTTTGGCAAGGGAATACAATGCAGGCTGTCGGTACGAACAAAGGCGCTATAGCCACCGTCCATGGTTTCAGATAAGCCGGAGCCGGTTACCAGAACGGCATCTCCTGGTGTTAATCCAGGATTGGCAGACTCGATCACGGTACCGGCACAATCGATGCCACCATTGAGCGGAAATTGGCGAAGAATCTTGCCTTTGCCGGTACCGGCCAGTGCGTCTTTGAAATTAACGCTGGAATAATGCACTTGAATTACGGTATCACCAGGGCTGAGCTGGTCGACATTCATTTGACTGATGCCGCTATGGTATCCGGAAGAATCGTTATGGATTCGGAACGCGGGGAAGCTATTTTTCGGCATCATGGCTAGGCTGCATGAGAGTGATCCCAGACATGCGAAGGGCTTCCGCACGTTGTGCCTTTGAATTGAATTTCAACAGTACGTTCCAAAACCGCGCATATCGAATATGGCGCTTCAGACGCAGGGATTCGGTCCAACTGGAACGGAACTCGGTTTCATTCCAGCCGAGTGGATTGAAAAACGCGGCAGCATCTGCCGGGGCAAACAGGAAAGGTGCGTTGCCTTGTTTCAGCTTGCTGGACCAACTTTTCGCGAGACGCTTGAGCAGCAGCGGCGTGGCAAGATCGGATATCCACCAGCGGGCCTGCGCCGTTTCATGAAGTGCTTTTGCTAATTTCGATACATCTTCTGGTGGCAGATACACCAGCAAGCCTTCCGTTACCACCAGCACCGGCCCATGGCTGGCAGCCGTCTTGAAAACTGCATCACGTTGCTCAGGCAAGCGCAGATCGGCCGCTACATATGTCAGATGGCATCGCGGCACTTCGTCGGCCATTTTTTCTTTGACATAGTCCACCATCGGTGGAAAATCGACATGGAACCACCGTATGTGTTCAGGCAAGTCCATTCGATAGGCACGGGTATCCAGCCCGGCTGCCAGATTCAAGACGCTGGTGGCACCTTCGGCTATGCATTTAAGTATCAATTCATCCATCACCGCGGTCCGCACAATCATTGCCCATGCCAGATCTTTTCCTCTTGGCATGGTGTCGACAATGGATTGGCCGCGTTCGCCGGCCATTCGGCGTGCGAACGGATCATTGAAAATGGCATCGCGCCGCTCGCTTTCCATGGCGCGGTAAACCGCCACCCAAAGCGCGGTGTCGGAGACGTTACGAATAGGATTGGTTTCGGTATCCGTGTCGGTCATCAGTTGGCTTTGTGGATGGCGCGCTTGTCTACGGCCATGGCGGCATCATGAATCGCTTCCGAAAGGGTCGGATGCGCATGGCAGATCCTTGCCAAATCTTCGGCAGAACCGTGGAATTCCATGGTCAGAACCCCTTCATGCACCAATTCTGATACCCCAACTCCGACCAAATGCATACCTAAAACGCGATCGGTTTCGGCATGGGCGATGACTTTAACGAAGCCGGCGGGTTCGCCCATGGCCACTGCACGACCTACAGCCGCAAACGGGAAGCTGCCGGTTTTATAAGGAATGTCTTCGGCTTTGAGTTGCTGTTCGGTTTTTCCAACCCATGCGATTTCAGGCTCGGTATATATAACCCAAGGCACCGTATCCAGATTGACATGGCCCGGAAGACCGGCAATGCGCTCTGCCACTGCAATGCCTTCTTCGAAGCCCTTGTGCGCCAGCATTGGGCCGCGCACACAGTCGCCTACTGCCCAGATGCCATCAACGCCGGTATGGCAATGGTCGTCTACCTCAATCTGGCCGCGTGCATTGATTTTTACGCCGGTACCTTCGGCCAACAGGTTGGTGCTGGCGGCTTTACGGCCAACAGCAACCAGAAGATTATCAACCACCAGAGAGTGGTCTGCAGTGCCGTCGTTATAGGTAAGATGCACTTCGTCTTTGACGATTTCGGCTTTACTGACCTTGGCGCCCAGCTTGATATCCAGGCCTTGTTTTTTGAATTCCTTCAATGCTACCCGTGCTGCTTCTGCATCGGCAGCGCCAAGAAACTCCGGCAAGGCCTCAAGAATGGTAACTTCAGAGCCCAGACGCTTCCAGACGCTGCCGAGCTCCAGTCCAATTACGCCGGCTCCGATGACACCCAAGCGTTTTGGAACTTGGGTAAAATCCAACGCACCGACGTTATCGACGATGCGCTTGCCGTCGAAACGTGCGAACGGCAGTTCGATGGAATCCGAGCCGGCGGCAATGACAATGTGTTTGCCGGTTAGTACCACTTCGCTGCCATCATGTTGCTTGACCAATACACTTTTGCCCGGCTGCAATTGCCCGAACCCGTAATAGGCCGTGATTTTATTGGCTTTGAAAAGCGCCGCAATGCCACCGGTGAACTGTTTGACGATTTTGTCTTTGCGTCCGACCATGGTTTCGACATTGATTTTGGCATTATCGGCAGTAATGCCGTGCTCGCCAAACAGATGCTGCATGTTCCAGTACTGGCGTGAGGAATCCAGCAAGGCTTTGGACGGAATGCAACCTACGCGCAGGCAGGTGCCACCAAGAGCAGGCTTGCCGTCCTTACCCAGAGCCGCATCGATGCAAGCAGTTTTCAGGCCGAGTTGCGCGGCGCGGATAGCGGCGTGGTAACCGGCTGGGCCGGCGCCAATGACGACTACATCAAATTCAGTGCTCATGGCTAAGGTCTCTTTAGGATTACAGGTCAAGCAACATGCGGTGCGGGTTTTCCAGCTGGTTTTTGATATCCACCAGGAACAGCACGGCATCTTTGCCGTCGATGATGCGGTGATCGTAGCTGAGTGCGATATACATCATGGGCGCGATGACCACCTGTCCGTTTTCTGCGATCGGGCGTTCCTTGATGGCATGCATGCCCAGGATGGCCGACTGCGGAGGATTTACGATCGGGGTCGACATCAATGAACCGAAGGTGCCGCCGTTGGTGATGGTGAACGTGCCGCCCTGCAGATCTTCCAGTTTCAGACCGCCTTCACGGGCCTGCTTGGCATAACCTGCAATGGCATTTTCAACATCGGAAAAGCCCATGTTTTCAACATTACGAAGCACCGGAGTAACCAGGCCTTTTTCGGTGGCAACCGCAATCGAAATGTCGGCGTACCCATGATAGATGACATCGGTTCCGTCTACCGAGGCGTTGACCACACCGAATTTGGTCAGGGCATTGGCAGCCGCTTTGGCAAAAAAGCTCATGAAGCCCAGTTTGATGCCATGGGTTTTTTCAAACGGTTCACCCAGTTCTTTGCGCATGGCCATGACTTTGCTGAGGTTGACTTCATTGAACGAGGTCAGCATGGCAATGGAGTTCTTGGATTGCATCATGCGCTCGGCAATGCGCTGACGGATACGGGTCATCGGTACGCGCTGTTCAGGGCGAGCACCGCCACCGGAGGTGACATGCTTGACCAAGTCTTCTTTGGTGACCCGGCCGGCGCGGCCGGTGCCGGTAACGTCGGCCGGATTGACATCGTTGCGTGCCGCATAATTGGCGGCGCCGGGCGGCAGTGCGCTGGTGTCTACCTTGGCGGCGGCAGCTGGAGCAGCGGACGACGCGGCAGGCGCCGGTGCTTTAGGTGCTTCGGCTGCAGCAGGCGGAGCGGCAGCCGCTACCGCGCCTTCTTCTATCACGGCAACTACTTGCGCGCTGGTGACGGTGGCTCCGGTTTCGAATTTGATTTCCTTCAGTATGCCATCGACCGGCGAGGGCACTTCCAGAACCACTTTGTCGGTTTCCAGGTCAATCAGATTTTCATCGCGACGAACCGTATCACCGACTTTCTTGTGCCAAGCGGCGATGATCGCGTCGGAAACGGATTCGGGCAAAACGGGGACTTTGACTTCAATGCTCATGACGTGGGCCTTTTGGATTATTCATTAGTGAAATCGTGGTTGCCCGGATTTACCAGGGCATCGGCGATCAATTGTGCGTGTTCGGCAGCGTGGGTGTTGGAATGTCCGCAGGCCGGGGCAGCGGAACGGGCGCGCCCGGCGTAATGCAGTGCGTGTCCGGCAGGTAGGCAGCTGCGCAGATGGTGCTGGATCTGGTACCAGGCACCCTGATTCTGCGGTTCTTCCTGACACCAGAACACGTCAACGGCATTGCTGTGTTTGGCCAGCTCTTTTTTGAGGGCCTCGCGCGGAAACGGATACAGCTGTTCAACGCGCATCACGGCCACATCGGAAATCTGTTTTTCGGCCAGCGCTTCAATCAGGTCGTAATAGACTTTACCGGCGCAGACCACAACACGCTTGGCCGCTTCCGTGGATTTAGCGCTGACATCGGGAATTAATTCATGGAACTTGCCTTCGGCCAGATCGCTCATGCGTGACACAGACAGTTTGTGGCGTAGCATGGATTTGGGTGTCATCACTACCAGCGGTTTGCGTGTTGGCATCAACATCTGGCGTCGCAACATGTGGAACATCTGCGCCGGTGTGGTTGGCGTGCAGACTTGGATGTTATTCAACGCACACAGTTGCAGGAAACGTTCCAGGCGGGCCGAGCTGTGTTCAGGCCCTTGGCCTTCATAACCGTGCGGCAAAAACAAGACCAGACCGCACAGACGATCCCACTTGGCTTCGCCGGAAGTGATGAACTGGTCGATGACGACCTGCGCACCATTAGCGAAATCGCCGAACTGGCCTTCCCAGATGTTCAACGTCATCGGTTCTGCGGTGGCATAGCCGTATTCAAAAGCCATGACCGCTTCTTCCGACAACAGGGAGTCGATAATGACGGCATGGCTAGGGTGTTTGACGAATTGCTGCAGCGGCATGTAAGTATCGCCGTTGTTCTGATCGTGTAAAACCGCATGACGGTGGAAGAAGGTCCCTCGACCGGCGTCTTGTCCTACCAGGCGAAGCCGGTAGCCTTCGGTAAGCAACGAGGCGTAGGCTAGGTTCTCGGCGTAGCCCCAATCCATATCGAGTTCGCCTGCGGTCATTTTCCGTCGGTCGTCGTAGA
>JAHEBG010000323.1 GCA_024642445.1 Gammaproteobacteria bacterium
AGGATGACATCGTCATCCGTGGCCATGCCATCGAGTGCCGGATCAATGCTGAAGATCCCGACACCTTCATGCCCAGCCCTGGCTTGATCAAGCACTTCCATTCGCCGGGCGGCCCCGGTGTACGTGTGGACTCGCACATCTATGAAGGCTACAAAGTACCGCCCAACTACGATTCCATGATTGGCAAGCTGATTGTGCACGGCAATACCCGAGAACAAGCCATTGCCCGCATGCGTTGCGCGCTGTCGGAAATGATTGTTGACGGCATCAAAACCAATGTTCCGTTGCAACAGCGTATTCTGGCCGACATCGGGTTTTATCAGGGTGGCACCAACATCCATTACTTGGAAAAACGTCTTGCCGAGCGCAAAGACAAGCGCCTTGGCCTGACCTAATGCCGTTCCTAGAGTTGTCCATCGCCTGCTCGGCCAGCGATGAAGCCCGTGTGGAAACCGCATTAACTGAACTCGGCGCGCTTAGCGTTTCCCTGCTGGATGCCGCCGATGCCGAAAACGAGCGTGCCATATTGGAACCGGGCGTGGGCGAAACGCCGCTATGGGCAGATATCATTCTTTTGGCCCTATTTCCCGACGGAACCCACGACGGTTTATTACTGCACGCGCTGGATGCCTACGATAACGGCATTGATTGGTCGCGCGCAGAGTGCCGAACGGTGGCCGATCAAGATTGGGAGCGCGCCTGGCTCGATCAATTCGAGCCGATGCGTTTCGGCGAGCGCACCTGGATTATTCCCTGGCACCGTGAAGCGCCAGCAGAAGCCGAGCACGGCATCATCATTCGCCTGGACCCCGGACTGGCCTTCGGCTCCGGCACCCATGCCACCACGGCTTTGTGCCTGCAATGGCTGGATAGTCTGGATCTTGCCGGAAAAACCATGCTCGATTTCGGATGCGGTTCCGGCATTTTGGCGCTGGCCGCATTGAAACTGGGCGCAGCTGCGGCCGTGGGCGTGGACAACGACCCGCAAGCACTGCTGGCAAGTCATGACAATGCCGAACGCAATGGCGTAGCAGAACGCTTGCAGGTCTTCCTGCCAGAACAAGAGCCGGCGAAGACCTATCCGGTGGTGGTGGCTAACATTCTGGCCACAGCACTGATTGCACTGGTTGATACCCTGGCGGCACGCACCGAACCCGGCGGCGTAATTGCCCTGTCCGGCATTCTGAAAGGCCAGGAGCACGAGGTGTTGGCCGCCTATGCGCCGCACTTCGACACATTGACCGTGACCCAACAAGACGATTGGATTCGCATCAGTGGCCGTAAACGCTAAGCACCGGTTTCCTTGGATTATTACCGCAGCTGGCGTATTGACGCTGCTGCTGACCGTGCAGATCCTTATTGCCCAGCGCGATCGCCTCGCCGAAAACCCGACCTGGCGACCGCTCATCAGCCGACTGTGCCTGATTGCACAATGCCGTATCGATGCCTGGCGACAACCGGACGCATTCATTCCCCTATTGCAAACGGTGGTGGCCGATCCAAACCGGGATGGCGTGTTATTGGTGCAACTCAGCTTCAAGAATACCGCCGAGTGGCCGCAACCTTGGCCGCAAATCGAAGTCAAGCTAACCGATGTCAACGGTGAAGCCTTGGGTCTACGCCGTTTCCGGCCGAAAGATTATCTGAACGAAGACCAGGCTGGCGATATCAAGCCACAACAAACGGTGTCAGTGGAAATCGCGGTACAGGAAACTGCCGGTAAAGCAGCCGGGTTTGCCTTCGATTTTTATTAATAGGCAAGACAGGACCCCAAATTTCGCGCTACACTGGGCAGCCGAAAAAGAATTTTCTCGAGCCTGTTTTGAAACCCCTGCACCTCATCCATAACGCCGCACCCGACCCGAAAAATGCACCGTCTCTAAAAGACGTAGTGGCCAAAGTAGTGCGACGCTACTTGCAAGATCTTGGCGAGTGCAGTGCCAGCGACTTGCATTCTGTGTTGCTGGCTGAAGTTGAGCCTGCACTGCTTCAGGAGGTCATGGCCCATTGCCGCGGCAATCAAAGCCGCGCTGCGGACGTGCTGGGATTGAACCGTGCCACCCTGCGCAAGAAGCTGCAGCAATACCAAATTACGCCACAGTAAAAGCCACTGGATGCACTCGAGGGTTTATAATTGAACCCTTTTCGGAGTGATTTATGCCCGCATCCCGCCAACCCGTCCATCGCGCCCTGTTGTCGGTTTCCGACAAAACCGGATTAATCCCGCTTGCGCAAGCACTGCAGTCGGCAGGCGTGGTGTTGCTGTCCACCGGCGGCACCGCAAAAGCACTGCGCGAAGCCGGAATTACGGTAACCGATGTCTCGGATGTCACCGGCTTTCCGGAAATCATGGACGGCCGGGTAAAAACCCTGCACCCGAAAATTCACGGTGGACTTTTGGGCCGCAATGGGCTGGACGAG
>JAHEBG010000324.1 GCA_024642445.1 Gammaproteobacteria bacterium
TGGGTAAAATGGCGGTGTTTGATACCCGTTCGTATGTGGCCCTGCATCGCAGCGTGGCCGATGCCGCACTCAAACTGCTTCGTCAGGATAAAATCAAAGGCCGCAGCTTCCGCGTCCGACCTTTAGGAAATTGATCATGGCTTTTGTACGAACCCAAGTTGCCGCTGCCGCCTTTGCCGTGTTGAGTGCTTTCAGCATTACCGCTTTGGCCGCGCCCGTTAGCGGCTTAGATCCGGCCGCCAAAACCTTGTCTACCGAACAACGCTTGATGGCGCCTGATAACCTGCGCTTGCCGCCGGCAACCGCGATCCGCACGGCCAGCGGTCTGCGTTATGTGGTGCTCAGTAAAGGCAAGGGCGGGGTAAGTCCTACGCTCAGCGATTCGGTAACCATTGACTACATCGGCTGGGATTTCAAAGGCAATGCCTTTGATTCAACTTTGAAACGCGGTCAACCCTCCACTTTCCCATTAACCGGTTTGATCAAAGGCTGGCAGGAAGGCGTGCCGCTGATGCAGGTGGGCGATACCTTCCGTTTCTGGATTCCCGGAAAGCTGGCGTACGACGACATTTCCGCTGGCGATTCGCCGAAAGGCAAGCTGGTGTTCGATGTGACCTTGCATGCCATTGAACCGGTGAAATGAGTACATCCGTACGCGTTAACAAATTCATTTCCGATACCGGCTACTGTTCACGCCGGGAAGCCGATGCGCTGATCAAGGAAGGGCGGGTGACTGTAAACGGCGGCAAGCCTTCGCTGACTACGCGGGTGGAGCCGGGCGATGCCGTATTGGTTGATGGCCAGACCCTGCGCATCCGTAAAACCAAGCCGGGAACGCGCAAACACGTTTATATAGCGCTCAACAAACCGGTAGGCATAACTTGTACCACCGATGAAACGGTGAAGGGCAATATCGTCGATTTCGTCGATCATGAACATCGCATTTTTCCGATCGGACGCTTGGACAAGGATTCCGAAGGCCTGATTCTTTTAACCAGCAACGGCGATATCGTCAATGAACTGCTGCGTTCGGAAAATAAAAAGGAAAAAGAATACCTGGTGGCCGTAAACAAACAGGTCACCGATGAATTCCTGCGTGGCATGGCCAAAGGCGTTCGCTTGAATCGCGAGATGACCTTGCCGTGCAAGACCCGGAAAATAGCGCCCTACGGCTTCGCCATAACCCTCACGCAAGGATTGAACCGGCAAATCCGCTTAATGGCGGCGGCCTTCGGCTACCGCGTAACGCAACTGCGCAGGGTGCGCATCATCAATGTAAAGCTTGGGGCACTCAAGGCCGGGCAGTGGCGCAACCTTACCGACGTTGAATTGAAGGGCTTATTGCCGGAGCGCACCGAGTGGTAATGCTCTAAACGTTTAACGTCGCCGCGGATCTTTGATTACGTGTGTATCAGTTTTAAGCGACATCACAAAGGTAAACTCGCTCTCAATGGCGGTGTCGTTCAGTGTTTGCGGCTCAAATTTCCATTTGGCCATGGAGTCCTTGGCGTATTTTCGTGCCGCTTCCGGTGCGGGGCCGTTGACACCGGTGACATCGACCGTTGAACACATGCCCTCGGCACTTACTTTGCATACAACCTTAAGATTGCCCTGCCAACCGTTTTCACCGGCAAGGCTGCGCGGGTAGGGCGCGTAATATTCCCGCAAAGGCAAGGGTGAAAGCGCAAATTCATCCAACGTGACACTGGCGCCTTGCGCCGAAGGCGTCACCGTATACACCAGTCGAATGCCGGTTCGGTAACGGGCGGCTTGACCGTCCTGCGTCGGGGCATCGATATGCGCGGCGGCAATTTTCGCTTTGACCGCATCCAGAAATTTCACCGGATACTCGGCTTCCTTTTCAATGCGGATATCGGCAGGAGTGCCTTCGGTATTGAACAACACGCTGGACCAAATTTTTATCTGATACGGCGCATCCTCGGCATGCGCCTGAGCCGTGGCGAAGCAGAGCACAGCAGCGGCAAGCGCGTGCAAGGGCAAGAAGCATTTCATAGACTGTTCACCACTGGCGTTGGGAAGCATAGGGTAACCCGATGCTCGAGCATTCGGCTAGCCCTCTGTCAGGTGCCGATGCGCACCTAGAGCGGCAACACGGCCGCTGGCCATGCTGGCGGTTAGCAGGTAACCACCGGTGGGGGCTTCCCAGTCCAACATTTCTCCCGCGAAAAAAACACCCGGTATCTGCTTCCACATCAACTGCGTGTCCAGTGACTCCAATGCTACGCCACCGGCAGTACTGATGGCTTCGGCGATGGGGCGCGCTGCAGTAAACGACACCGGAAGTGCTTTCAGCTTAGCGCACAAGGCTTCTGCATCATCACGCTGTGTTTTGTTGGTAAGTTCATACAGCAGGGCGGTTTTAAGGCCCGACAGTTTAAAGTGCCGTCGCAGGAAATCA
>JAHEBG010000325.1 GCA_024642445.1 Gammaproteobacteria bacterium
CCCCCAAATACTGGGTGAGCACGAAATTATGGTAATCCAGCACCGTGCGCAGTTTTTCTGCCACTTGTTCCGGGTAGGCCAGATCGGCTACGCGGAAACCACGGCGCGCCACTTTATCTTCATAGGCAGGACCGATACCGCGCCCGGTAGTGCCGATGGCTTTGCCACCCGCGGCTTTTTCGCGGGCCTGGTCAAGCGCGATGTGATACGGCATGATCAGCGGGGTTGCCGGACTGATGCGCAGCCTCGAACGCACGTCGATGCCGGTTTCTTCCAGCTCAGCGATTTCCTTCTTCAACGCGCCCGGATGCAACACCACGCCATTGCCAATCAGGCACAGCGCGTCATCGCGCAGAATACCCGAGGGAATGAGGTGCAGAACGGTTTTCTTGCCGCCGATGACCAATGTATGGCCGGCATTGTGACCGCCCTGGAAACGGACGACGGCACCGATTTTCTGCGTCAGCAGATCCACGATTTTACCTTTGCCTTCATCGCCCCATTGCGCGCCAAGCACGACAACCGACTGACCCATGATGCTACTCCTGAAATTGGTGGAATCTAACGCAGAAAAAGCCGAACGGTGTCGGCTTTTTCATATTATACGCGCTTTGGAATCGGGGCGGAATGCTAGCGTTTGCTGCCACCGAAATACTTCAGATATTCCGAATCCGGGTCCAGAACCATGGTGGTCTTGCCGTCGGCGAATGAGGCCTTATAGGCTTCCAGGCTCCGGTAAAATGCGTAAAATTCAGCGTCTTGACCGTAGGCGGCAGCCGAAATACGTGCCACCTCGCTGTCACCGGTACCGCGTACTTTCTGACCATCACGTTGGGCCTCGGCCAGAATTACCTGGCTTTCGCGTTCGGCTTCAGATCGGATGCGCTCGGCTTCGGCAAAACCTTCCGCCTTCAGAGCATTGGCTACCTGCAAGCGCTCCGAACTCATCCGGTCGAACACCGACTTCAGAATATCGGTATCCTGCGGAAAATTGATGCGCTTGATGCGAACATCAGCCACTTCGATACCCAAGGTGGCGGCACCGGCATTTATTGAGCTAAGCAGACGCTTGGTCACTTCAGCGCGACCGCTGGAAACAACTTGTTGCAGTGTCTGCTGGTTGATGTCGTTGCGCAGGGCGTTTTTCACGATAGGCGTCAGACGTGCTTCGGCATCGGTTTCATTACCGCCGCTGGTGGCCTTGTAAAAGGCGGTAACGTCCTTGATTTTCCACTTGACGAAGAAATCGACCTCGACGTCTTTCTTTTCTGCGGTCAGATAGCGCTCCGGCTGATCGTCTAAGGTGAGCAGACGACGATCGAATTTACGGACCTGCTCGACGAACGGCACTTTGAAATGCAGGCCAGGCTGGATATTGCTACGCACCACTTTACCCAGATTGAGCACGATGGCGGTTTGGCTTTCATTGACCACGAACACCGAAGTGAACAGCACCATGAGGGCAATTAAGGCGCCGGTAAGAACAGCAGTAGGATTACGCATCAGTTGTCTCCATCACGGGTTTGCCGGACCGGGCCTCGGCCGTTGTCGGCATTGCCGCCCTGTGTGGCCGGCACGACCACTTGCGGTGGCGGACGAACGGCAGGATTATCGGCAGGCGAGGATTGGCCGTTCAAAGGCAGGTACAGAATATTGTTTTTGCCGCCGGATACCACCTTTGGATTTCTAGAAACGACATCTTGCATCACTTCCAGATATAGGCGCTTGCGGGTCACTTCCGGCGCTTTACGGTATTCATCGGCCAACAGCCTGAAACGCGCCGAGTCACCGGTGGCTTTGGCGATGCTGGCCTGACGGTAACCGTCGGCCTCGGCTTTGATACGGGAAGCGGTACCACGGGCTTCCGGAACGATTTTGCTGGCATAGGCCTTGGCTTCGTTCTCAATCGAATTCTTCATCTCGCGGGCACTGATGGCTTCATCGAATGCGCCTTTGACTTCATCCGGGAAACGCGCATTCGGCAGACTGAACTGGGAAACGGTCAGCCCGGTGTTGTACATGTCGAGCGATTCCTGCAGATGCTGTTTGGCAGAAACGGTGAGTTGGTCGCGTTCGAACAACACGGTATCCATGGTGTTATTGCCGACCACCTCGCGCACCGCACTTTCCGCAGCCTGACGCACCGTTTCCGAACCCTGCTGGCCGCCGGCAGTCACCACGTCGTCGCGGTATCCGAACAGATACAAACGAGGATCGGACACGGTGTACTGGGCATTGAATTTGATATCGACGATGTTTTCATCTTTGGTCAGCACGCTCACGGTTTCTTCAACCGTCTGTACCTGCGTGGCATTGACGATGGTGACCGATTCCACCGGCCAAGGCAGTTTGAAGTTGGCACCTGGCGTCATGATACGGTCGAATTTTCCGAAGCGGAGAACGACGCCGCGCTC
>JAHEBG010000326.1 GCA_024642445.1 Gammaproteobacteria bacterium
CAACGCTGCAGGCAGGTAGACATAACCTAAACTGTATTCCGGCATGGGGTGAGGGTTGTGCAGTTGGCTATAGGTAACGGCACTGGCCAAGGCGATACACACACCACACACGGCCGAGGTAGCTACCGCTTTCACCGCCGGCACCCCGCGCCAAATCAATGCTGGTACCGTTAAACTGCCACCACCGATACCCACTACGGAAGAAACCGCACCGATAACTGCGCCAACACCAATCCAAGGCCAACCGCCCACGCGCTCCGGCGCTTGAGAGGCCGCCCGTGGCCAGTTCGCCAGTAATTGCAACGCCACCAGCAGACAATAGACCACCACAGCCCAACGCAATCCGGGGCCAGCCCATCGCACCACGCCTATGCTGGCAATTACAGCGCCCAAGCCCAAGCCGGGTACCAGCCATGCCACCGTTGACCAGAGTACGGCTCTGCGGCGTTGGTGTGCCCAAGCCGATGACAAACCGGTCAGCACGATACTGGCCAAAGAAGTTGCCAATGCGACCGGCACGGTGATGGATGCCGGCACGCCTTGCCCGGGCAGTAAAAGAATCAGTGCGCCCACCAACAATAGGCCGCCACCGACACCCAGCAAGCCCGACAACAACCCGGCGCCGACACCCAAGACTGGATAAATCCACCATGCCACCATATGCTTGAAGTCCTGTATTGTTTTTCGGATGACGCATGCGCCGCTATAACATCTTGATTTTGGCTCCGCTACTGGCCGCGCTGGTTACACCTCAGGCCCGGGCCCAAGCCGCAATTACGCAAGAGCCCCTGCTGCGAACCGCGTTTGCACAGGCGCGTACTGGCAGTTTAACGGATATGCAACGGCAACAGCTTGGCCAACATTTACTTCGGCCGTGGCTGGAAGCATTGAACTTTAAAGCGCAGTTTGCCACTGCCGATGCATCACAGGCCCTGAATGTCATCCGTCAGTATCCGGATAGCGCTTCCGCCGACTGGCTCATAGGCCAGTGGCGCAATGAGCTGATCCGCCGTCAAGACTGGGCTGGACTCAGCCAATGGCAAATGCTTTACCCCAGCGATAGCATTGCAGTCCGCTGTGGCCTTCTGTTGGCCGTTGAGCCAGCACAACGCCTGCTGGCCTGGCGCCAGAATGCGTTGGCTTTGTGGGTCAACGAAAGCCAACTGCCAGCACCGTGCCCATCTATGGTCGATAGTCTGAAACAATCTGCCGCCATTGATGCCCAAAGCGCTTGGCAACGATTCGACCGTTTGTTGTTGGACGACGCCATCGACCAAATGCCCGAGGCGATTGCCCTGCTTGGTAGCGATGCCTTACTCGCCAATCAATACCGTGACTTTCTGCGTACCGGAGCCGGCAACGTAAGTGATTGGCCGGATACGGTGCGCAGCCGCAGGGTTATGCAGAAGGGCTTGGTGGCACTGGCCAAACGCAGCCCGGATAAAGCCGAGCAAGCACTTGCGGCATTGCCCACGGCACCGACACTGGCTGCGGACCAACGCCAGGCGGTGCTGACGGAAATCGCATTGTGGAGCCTGGTGAATTATGTGCCCGAAGCCGAGCGCCGCTTCTTTGCCGTGCCGGAAGCCGCACGCAGTGCCAATCTACGCGAATGGTATATGCGCTTTGCTTTCAGCCGTGACGACAACAGCAAAACCCTGGTGGCATTCGACCAACTGTTGCCTGCGCAACAGCAGGAAGACCGTTGGCAGTATTTCAAAGCACGCATTCTAGAGCGCATGGGCAATACTGCACAGGCACAGGCGTTGTACCGACGCGCTGCACGATCAGCCAACTACCACGGCTGGCTGGCCGCGGATCGTAGCCAAAGCGACTACGCGTTGTGTCCACTGGAGCCGATGCCCAGCGCCAAGGAGAATGCTGACCTTTTGCGTAATGTAGGCTTGCAGCGGGCACTGCTGTTATGGCAATTGAACCAGGCCAATACTGCCATTTGGGAATGGAATGCCGCATATAAACCCTTGAGCCCCGAACAGCAGCGCAAAGCCGTGCAGATGGCGCAGGCGGTGGGCTGGTATGACCGCGCGGTGTTTGCATTGGCCGGCCAGGAAAACAGCAGCCGCTTGTATTCCCTGCGCTTTCCCACACCGTATCAGCAGGCCTTTGATCAGGCCGCGTCACGCTTTGCCTTGAACGCTTCCTGGCTGATGGCGCATGCTCGTGCGGAAAGCATTTTCATGCCGGATGTGGTTTCAAGTGCCAATGCCCGGGGCCTGCTGCAAGTGATTCCCAGCACGGCCGAAACCATTGCGCTTCGCAACCAGATCCCCTGGTTGGGCGCCGATTCGCTGTACCTTCCCGAGGTGAATATTCCCCTGGGTGCTGGCGCACTGCGTGATGCCATCGACACCTACAACGGCAAGGCGTATCAGGCCATAGCCGCCTAC
>JAHEBG010000327.1 GCA_024642445.1 Gammaproteobacteria bacterium
GGGCAGCACAGGATGTCGAGCAGTTTTTTGTCCATGACCGTGGAGTTTTTATCAATATCCGCATAGAATACGCCTTTAGATGGGGTTAGCGCTATGGCTGATTCGAATTTGATACGCGTTGGCGTGGTTATGGGTTCCCGCAGTGACTGGGATACCATGCAACACGCTGTGAAGCACTTGTTGGATTTCAACATCCCGCATGAAGTACAGGTGGTGTCGGCGCATCGCACACCGGACTTATTATTCAAATACGCCGAACAGGCACAGGCGCGGGGCTTACGCGCCATCATCGCCGGTGCCGGCGGTGCAGCGCACCTTCCGGGTATGCTCGCCGCGAAAACCACCGTTCCGGTGCTGGGCGTGCCGGTGCAAAGCAAAGCCCTAAGCGGCATGGATTCCCTGCTGTCCATTGCCCAGATGCCGGCGGGCATCCCGGTTGCAACGTTTGCTATTGGCAATGCCGGCGCTGCCAATGCCGCGCTGTTTGCTGCTGCGCTGCTGGCGCACGATCATCCGGAGATTGCGGCGAAGTTGGCCACATTCCGGCAACAGCAAACCGAAACCGTACTCGCCAACGCCGATCCTCGCCTGCCATGACCACTGTAGGCATCCTTGGCGGCGGGCAGTTGGCCCGCATGATGGCGCTTTCCGGCGCCCCCTTGGGCTTGCGCTTTCTGCTGTTGGATAATGTCAGTGATGCCTGCGCCGGTCAGTTCGCTCCCATGCTGGTGGGCGATTACCGCGATGAAGGAATTCTTGCCGAATTTGCCGATAAGGTAGATGTGGCAACATTCGATTTTGAAAACGTACCGGCAGAAAGTGCCCGTTGGCTCAGCGCAAAAGTCCCGGTATTCCCCAATCCGAATGCTTTGGCAGTTTCCCAGGATCGGTTAGCTGAAAAAAATCTGTTCCGCGAGCTCGGCATTGATGTTCCGGATTTCCGGGATGTGCCTGATCTCACTGCACTGAACAGCGCTATTGCCGAATTGGGATTGCCCTGCATTTTGAAAACACGACGTCTAGGCTACGACGGCAAAGGCCAGTTCCGTATCAAAGTGCCGGCCGATGCCGAAGCGGCGTGGGCGGCCTTGGGTTCACAGGCGGCCACCGTGGGTTTGATTCTTGAGGCATTCGTGCCGTTCCAGCGCGAAATTTCCGTGATTGCCGTACGCGCACGGGACGGTGAGTTCAAGTCTTGGGCGCTGACTGAAAACTGGCATGTAGACGGCGTACTTTCCGCCAGTCTATCGCCGGCAACCGATACCGCCGAATTTGAAGCAACTGCGCTGGAGTGCGCCCGGAAAGTTGCCGTAGCCTTGGATTATGTGGGCGTATTCGCATTGGAATTGTTCCTGTGCAACGGCCGATTGTTGGCCAATGAAATGGCGCCGCGTGTACACAATTCCGGGCACTGGACCATTGAAGGCGCGGAAACCTCGCAATTTCAAAACCATTTGCGCGCCGTACTGGGCTTGCCCTTGGGAAGTACGCGCTCTGTGGGCGTTAGCTGCATGTTGAACTGGATTGGTACTTTGCCCGAGGCCGCACCGGTGCTATCAGATGCCTGTGGGCATTGGCACGATTACGGTAAGCAAGCGCGCGCTGGCAGGAAAGTAGGGCATGCCACCTTGCGTGCCGATAACGCCAAGGACTTGTCGGAAAGCCTGCAAGCATTGGGCCGGCAACTGGACCGAGAGGCGCAAGTGGCGCCGCCCGTGGCTCGGCTGAAATAAAAAACGCGCCCGAAGGCGCGTTTTTCTAGCAAGGGCGAATTACGCCATCTGTTCGGTAACGAAATCCCAGTTCACCAGATTCCAGAATGCTTCCACGTATTTCGGGCGGGCATTGCGGTAATCCACGTAATAGGCGTGTTCCCAGACGTCGCAGGTCAGCAGCGGTTTGTCCGTGCCGGTTAGTGGCGTGGCCGCGTTCGAGGTGCTGACCAAGGCCAGGCTGCCATCGGCGCGTTGCACCAACCAGGCCCAGCCAGAACCGAAAGTGCCGATGGCGGTTTTGGTGAATTCAGCCTTGAACGCATCAAAGCTGCCGAATGCGGCATCGATGGCGTCGGCCAGTTTGCCGCTCGGGGCGCCGCCGCCATTGGGCTTCAGGCAGTTCCAGTAAAACGTGTGGTTCCAGACCTGAGCAGCATTGTTGAACAGGCCGCCTTGTGCCTTGCGCACGATGCTTTCCAGATCGGCGTTTTCAAATTCGGTGCCGGCAATCAGGTTATTCAGATTGGTTACGTAGGTTTGGTGGTGCTTGCTGTAATGGAAGTCGATGGTTTCCGCGGAAATATGCGGTTCCAGCGCCGTGCGGTCGTAGGGAAGGGCAGGTAATTCAATGGCCATGGGGGTCTCCGGTTAATCCGTGAAGGGTCAATACACCGTATAATTCTACA
>JAHEBG010000035.1 GCA_024642445.1 Gammaproteobacteria bacterium
AGTATGTTTTGGTGCATGAGCTATGCCATTTACTGCAACGCAACCATTCGCCGAAATTCTGGCGTGAAGTGCAAGCCCGTTGCCCGGACTGGCGCGAGCACCGCGATTACCTGCGACAACACGGCAGTGGCCTCAAAGCTGAAGCCCGGTGCCTGTTCGGCTGAGCTGGCTTATTGCGTACTTTCGCAGTGCTCGCCGCGCTCAAGACAAAAAGTAACTTCAATGCGATTGCCCTGGCTGGCCACCGGTTGGCCGTCTTTCAATGCCGGCAAAAAGCGGGTGTTTTTCAGAGCCAGAATCACCGGCATTTGCAGGTAATAGCCTTCGGCCACAGGAAATTCGAAGTTACGGGCTTTGCCGTTTTCGCTAATGTCGAAATTGACCACCACACGGTAGGTGGTGCCCGGGTCAGCTGTATTTAGCCAACCTGTGGACGGTTCCAACACCGGATAGCTCAGATACATCGGCTCTCGGTCAACGCCGCCGAACAATCGGGCGACCAAGGGCGCAGGGCAAGCACTGAATTCGGCTTCGCTTGGCTTCTTCGATAGTGACAGCGACTGCGCACGGTATAGCCCGGTGCAGGCGCTTTCAAGGCCGGCGATATCGTTCTGCTGTTTGGTTTCATCGACACGTAAACGGTATTGCGTAATTGCTTCCAAATAGCGCTTTTGCGATATCAAAAGTTCCGGCGACTGCCTTGCTTCGGCAATGGTTTTGCTGTTGCGGATAGGTGACGGCAAAGAAGTACGGGCACTGATTACTTCGAACCGATCTTGAAGTTGTGCCTGGGCTGCCGGAGTGACTGCCAACAATGCCGCGGCAGTGAAAAGCATATGCTTCATACAGAGACTCCTACAGAAGTGGAGGTAACCGCAAGTATGGCACTTTCAATTCAAAAGTCCATAGGCCGCGTGCTTATTCAATACCGCTAAAGCGTTGCCCAGAATTGCTGGATAAATGCGGCCACATCGGCCGGCTTATCCATATGCACGTGGTGGGTGCCGGCAATAATCTGCATATGGCCGTTCTTCAGGCAGGCGAAGCGTTCATTGCGAATGCTGGGCTGGAAATAGACCGGTGCCGGATCGGCGGCCACCAACAGCACCGGGCAGACGATGGCTTCAAGCCAGTTGCGCACCGAGGCTTCTTCCGCGCGCATATGCGAGGGCCACATCAAACGGGGATCGCTACGCCACTGGTAGCCGCCATCTACCGGCTGCAGGTTGCGCTCCACCAACAGGCGTGCAGCCGCTTCCGATTTTTCGGTGGCTTGCAGGCGGGCGCGTACAGCGGTCTCAATATCGGGAATCAGGCGCGGTGCCGACAAGGACTTCCGACGGCCAGAAATGGCTTTGGCAAGGCGTTCTGCGGCATGGTCGCCGGGCCAGGGCGGCGGCCCCAGCGCTTCAATCAGCGCCAGCGAAGCAATCCGCTCCGGCGCGCCGGCGGCCAATACCGAGGCCAAGGCGCCGCCCAGAGAGTGTCCCAACAGGTGGGCTTTCGACCATTGCAGAGCATCCAACACGTCAAGAATATCGTGCAGCCAATCGACAAATGCATAATCAAAGCCCGCAGGAATGTGCGTGCTGGCGCCATGACCCAGCATGTCGATGGCCACCAGATTATGTTCGGCCAAAAACGGTGCCATCGGAATGAAGCTGGCGGCGTTATCCAGCCAGCCGTGCAATGCCAAAACCGGCTTCCCCTGCGGGTTGCCGAATTGCAGCGCTTGAATCACACCCCGTTGCGTTGTAAATGAAAGCGCCTTCATTCGGCAGCCTCGGGGTTTTCCAGAACCGCTGCCAGCGCCGCCACATGCCCGGGCTCGTCATTCAGTGCGCTGATATAGCGCAATTCGGCACCGCCGGCCTGCTCAAACACATGGGCATTTTCCACTGCGATTTCTTCCAGGGTTTCCAGGCAGTCCACGGCGAACCCTGGGCAAAGGATATCCACGGTTTTGCAGGTGCCCGCTCCCAGCTGTTCAAGGGTTTTATCCGTGTACGGCTGCAGCCAGGGCTCGCGCCCGAAGCGCGACTGGTAGGTAAGCTGCCATTGTTCATCGCGCAGATCCAGACGCGTGGCAATAGCACGGGCGCTGGCTTGGCATTGACTCGGGTAGGGGTCGCCACGGTTGGCAAAACGCTGCGGTATGCCGTGGAAGGAAAACATCAGAAGGTCGGCTTGGCCGTGCAAATCCCAATGGGTGCGCACGCGGGCTTCCATGGCATCCAGCCAGGCCGGATGCCGGTAGTACTGGCTGATGAACTGCAATGATGGCACGTGTTCTTGTTTGCGGTAATAGGCACTGACGGCATCAAATACGGCGGCGGTAGTGGTGGCCGAATACTGCGGGTACAGCGGCAGTACCGTCAGTGTGCGCAGCTTGGGGTAATCCGATAAAACGGAAGCGATGGAGGGCTTTCCGTAGCGCATGGCAACTCGTACGGCGGTCTCCGGCATCTGGTGTTGCAGGCGTTCACCCAGATTTTCGCTGTAAACCCTCAGTGGCGAGCCCTCGGGCAGCCAAATCTTGGCGTAATTTTTGGCAACGCGGCCACAGCGTATGGGAAGAATGATGAAATGCAGGACTACGCACCACAGCCAACGGCTAAGATCGACCACCCGGTAATCGTGCAGAAATTCCGCCAGATATCGGCGCACGGCGCCAGCAGTCGGCGCATCGGGCGTGCCAAGGTTTACCAGCAGAATCAGGGTGTCGTTGGGTTTCGGTGTCATGCTGTGAACTTCCACGGTAAAAATGAATCTAAGGTAAACAATTCTAGGTGATGCTGTCGTCAGAGAGTATCATTATCCAATAGGCTGAAGCCTCACGAATAAAGGAGATTGCACCATGCGTACACTCATTGCATTGGTTTTATTGACGCTATCCAGCGGTGTTTCCGCCAATACCACGCCGGAACAGCGCACCCGTTCGGCCACGCAAGTATTGAAAGAAATGTCGGCGATTCCGGAAAATTCCATCCCTGAGCGCCTTTTGGCCGAGGCTTACGCCATTGCCATCATTCCTGATATGACCAAGGCGGCATTCATTTTCGGCGGCCGCGGTGGCAAGGGCCTCATCTCTCGACGTATGGAAAATGGCAGCTGGTCGAACCCGAACTACATCAACGTCGGTGGCGGCAGTTGGGGCTTCCAGGCCGGCGTACAGAAATCGGATCTGATTCTGGTATTTACCAGCAAAGCCGGTGTCGACAATATCGTCAAAGGCAAAATGACCTTGGGCGCTGATGCCGCGGTGGCAGCAGGCCCGGTGGGCCGCAATGTGCAGGCCAGTACCGACGAAAAACTGCGAGCTGAAATTTTCAGCTATTCGCGTTCGAAAGGCCTGTTTGCCGGCATCGCGCTGGACGGCACAGTAATCCGCATCGACAAAAAAGCCAACGAAACCGTGTACGGCGACATGGCGTCGGCGCGCTCGATCTTCGACGGCCGCACGGTATCCGAGAAAAACTATGTCAACACTTTCCGTGACCAGCTGGAAGAAAGCAGCAACCGCGAAGTGGTCAAATAATTTCAAATTACTCCAAGGGAGAGAATCATGATTGGCTGGAGAGAACTCATTATCGTGCTGGTTATAGTGCTGCTGGTTTTTGGCACTAAAAAGCTAGGCAATATCGGCACCGATCTGGGCAGCGCGATTAAGGGCTTCAAAAAAGGCATGCAGGGTGACGACGACAGCAAGCCCGGCAGCCTTGATCAGAAGAAATCCGATACCGATAACACGCCCTAAGCATGTTTGATGTAGGCTTCAGCGAGCTGCTCATTGTTGCAGTCATCGCGCTGTTGGTTTTGGGCCCGGAGCGCCTGCCTAAAGCGGCGCGCTTCGCCGGTCTGTGGGTTCGTAAAGCCCGCGCACAGTGGTATTCGGTCAAATCCGAATTAGAACTGGAATTGGCCCAGGAAGAAATGAAGAAGCATCTGCAAGATGCCGAAAACAGCATTAAAGCACCGATGCAGGAACTGCAGTCCGACTTGCAGCAGGCCGAAAATCAAACCAATGAAGTGTTTGCCGGGCTTGAGCGTGAAGTCGTCACTGATATGCCTTCGTTAAACGAAGCGCCTGAAACCGAATCATTGCCCGAAGCCGCTGGGCCCGATGCACCTGAAGCAGAGCCATCAATGCCGGAAGCGGACGATGCGGCAGTTGAAAAACCCCAGCAAGGAGCACTGTGGTGAGCGCCGACGGCGAGCAATCCTTAATCTCCCACCTGCTGGAGATGCGCCAACGCTTGCTGTATGCCGTGGTGGCGGTGATTGTGGTGTTTTGCGTGTTATTGCCGTTTGCCAATCCGCTCTACACCTGGCTATCCGAGCCGCTGATGCGTAGTCTGCCCAAAGGCGGGCAGCTGGTGGCCATCGATGTTGCCTCCACGTTTTTTGTGCCGATGAAGTTGGCATTTTTCACAGCGGTTTTCATTGCTGCGCCGTATATCTTGTTCCAGGGCTGGTCTTTTGTAGCGCCGGCTTTGTATGAAAAAGAAAAAAAACTGGCGCGGCCATTGCTGTTGGCAGCCACTGTGCTGTTCTATCTAGGCTGCGCCTTCACGTATTTTTTGCTGTTGCCGGTGATGTTCGCCTATTTGAACTCAACGGCGCCTGCCGGTGTGGCGATGATGACCGACATCGGCAAATACCTGGATTTCGTCATCGTCCTGCTGCTGGCGGGTGGAATCAGCTTTGAAGTACCGATTGCCGTGCTGATTGGTGTGCTGCTGGGCTGGGTAAGCGTGGCACAACTGGTGGAATGGCGCGGCTATATCGTGGTTGCCATTTTCATCGTGGCCGCCATCATCACGCCGCCCGATGGTTTGTCGCAGATTATGCTGGCCGTGCCCATGTGGCTACTGTATGAACTGGGCATTGTGGTGGCACGGGTACTGGTTAAACAACGGCAACGCGCTAAAGCCAATTCCGTTTGAGCGTTACATTCGTTTGCAGTTGCCCATGCTTGGGGGAATGTGCACGCATTTGCTATGCTAGGCGTTCACCGCTTACATAATTCAAAGGCCACATGACCGCACCTGCCTTCCTGCTCTTTGGCGCCAACGGCGATTTGGCCATGCGTATGTTGTGGCCCTCGCTGTTCCGGTTGTTCAACGACGGCTCCCTGCCGGAGTCCATGCCGGTTTACGGCGTCAGCCGCTCCGGTTCCGAGCAGGCATTGCATGCCCAGTTGCGACAGGTGTTGGCTGAAGAGGTGCCGGCACAGGCGCCAGAGCGTCTTGAGCAGTTTTTAGCCAAAACCGGTTTCATCACACTGGATGCCGGCAATGGTTCCGATTACGCGGTCTTGGCGCAACATCTGGCCGATGCCGGGCAGCATGTGGGCTTGGTGTATTTGTCGATGCCGCCCGATCTGTTCGCTCCAATTGTGGCCAATCTGCATGCCGCCAACTTGATCGCCCCGGATACCCGGGTCATCCTGGAAAAGCCCATTGGCAAGGATTTGGCCAGCAGTCGCGCCATTTCCGACGGCGTTGCCGCCGTGTTGGCCGAAGAACAAACCTACCGGATCGACCACTATCTGGGTAAAGAGGCGGTGCAGAACCTGTTGGCATTACGCTTCGGCAACAGCATCTTCGAGCCTTTGTGGAACAGCCATACCATCCAGTCAGTTCAAATCACTATTGCCGAATCCCTAGGTATTGGCGGGCGCTGGGGCTATTACGACAACAGCGGCGCGCTGCGTGACATGGTGCAGAACCATATGCTGCAGCTGATTTCTCTGGTGGCCATGGAGCCGCCGGTCAACGCCAGCTCCGAAGCGATACGCAATGAAAAAATCAAAGTACTTCAAGCTTTGCGAGCCGTCAGCGTCAGCGATGTCGGCGCGCGCGTGATTTTCGGTCAATATGCCGCTTCTGAAGACGGTCAGATGCCCGGCTACAACCAGGAAAGCGATGCCCTGCACCCAAGCCAAACCGAAACCTTCGTGGCCATCAAGGCTTTCGTAGACAATTGGCGCTGGAAAGATGTGCCGTTCATTCTGAAAACCGGAAAGCGTCTGGCGGAAAAAAACACCGAAGTGGTGATTGAGTTCAAACCGGTGCCGCACCCGTTGTTCGGTGAAGCGGAAGGACGCTGCGCCAATCGCTTGGTAATTCAGATGCAGCCCGATGAAGCGATAACTCTGGACATTCTGAATAAAACCCCGGACGTGCATGCCTTCTCGCTGCAGCCGGTGTCGTTGAATCTGGAAATTCACGAGGCCGGCAACGGAAAAATCCGCCACATTGCCTATGAGCGCTTGATTCGCGACGCCATAAAAGCAGACCGCACTTTATTCGTACGCCGGGATGAATTGGAACAGGCTTGGGCATGGATTGATCAGATCCACGCAGCATGGAAGTCCAGTGGCAATGCCGTGCTAACGTATCCGGCCGGCTCTGCCGGGCCCAGCCTGCCATGAGCGCACTTGCCCACCGCTGGCATCTCTATGACAATGCCGATGCCATGGCGCATGGGCTTTCCGACTATCTACACGCGCAGCTGCAGGCCTGCCTAGAACAACAGGACACGGCGTTTTTGGGTTTAGCCGGCGGCAGCACGCCAATGGCTGCGTATGCGCAGTTTGCAGCGGGCGCTACGCCTTGGTCGCGCCTGCATTGTGTTTTGATTGATGAGCGCTTTGTGCCCTTGCAGGACAGCCGTAGCAATGAAGCCAATATTGCCAAGGCTTTTGCACCGGTTCGCGCGCAACTGGCCGGCTGGCATGGCCTGATGCAGACAAGCGACACTATTGTTTCCGCCGCTGCGCTGGCCGATGCCGCCGTGCATGCGCTGGCACAGCCAATGGATGTGTTGGTATTGGGCATGGGCACTGACGGCCATTTGGCTTCACTGTTTGCCGAAAGCCGCGATTATGCAACGGCCATGGATCGGTCCACGGCTCTGGCCGTGGTTCCAATTCGCTTCGATTCCGATGCGGCGGTTGACCGTTTGAGTTTCACCCTGAATGAATTGTTAAAGGCCCGGCATGCGTGCCTGTGCATTACCGGCGAAGACAAGCGCGCGGTACTCAACGCCTGCCTTGATGGCAACGGATCCGATTACGCCATGGCACGCTTTCTAGCGCAGTACCCGAAACCCATTGATATTTTCTGGAGCCCGGCATGAGCCTGCATCCAATGATTGAACGCGTTACCGAACGTATTCAGACCCGCAGCCGGCAGCGCCGTGACGATTACGAAACCCGTATGCAGGCGCAGGTGCGCAATACTCCGGCACGCGGTCGATTGTCGTGTTCAAATCTGGCGCATGTGATGGCAGCCAGTGGCGAAGACAAGCCAGCGCTGGGCTTTGGTGGCTTTCCCAATATCGGCATAGTTACCGCCTACAACGATATGTTATCGGCACACCAACCGTATGAAAGCTACCCAGGAAAAATTCGCGATTGGGCGCGTGCTTGCAAAGCCACGGCACAGGTGGCCGGTGGCGTACCTGCCATGTGCGATGGCGTGACCCAAGGCCGGCCGGGCATGGAGTTGAGCCTGTTCAGTCGCGATGTCATTGCCTTGGCCACCGCCGTGGCCTTCAGCCACGATGCCTTCGATGCCGGATTGATGTTGGGTGTGTGCGACAAAATCGTGCCGGGGCTGTTCATGGGCGCTGCGGCATTCGGCCATCTGCCGGTGATTTTCATTCCGGCCGGGCCCATGCCTTCGGGCGTAGCCAATGCCGAAAAAGCCAAAGTACGGCAGCGCTATGCCGACGGCAGCGCCAGCCGCGAAGAATTGTTGGCGGTAGAGGCCGGCGCTTACCATGCCGCCGGCACCTGCACCTTTTATGGCACGGCCAATTCCAATCAGCTGTTGATGGAAATGATGGGGCTGCATATTCCCGGCAGCGCATTCATTCCTCCGAATACCGAATTGCGCGAACGCTTGACCGAATATGCGGTGCAGGTGGCCGCCCGGCATACCGCACTGGGTGATGATTTCCTGCCGTTTTATCGTGTGATTGATGCCCGCTCGCTGGTCAATGGCATTGTGGGCTTGATGGCCACCGGCGGCTCTACCAATCTGATGATCCATATATTGGCCATGGCGCAAGCGGTGGGGTATACGGTTACTCTGGAAGATCTGGCGGACATCTCCTCGGTCACGCCGCTGTTGGCACGCATTTATCCTAACGGCGCAGCCGATGTGAACCAGTTTCATGCCGCCGGCGGTATGGCGTTTGTGGTGCGTGAACTGTTGCAAGCCAATCTGCTGCACGGCGATGCCAATACCGTTATCGGCCAGCCGTTGCGTGCCTATGCCCAAGAGCCGCGTTTGGCGCAAGGCCATCTGTATTGGCATGATGCACCGGCAGAGTCGGGCGATGCCGCCATCCTGCGGCCGGCCACGGCGCCATTTTCAGCGCAAGGCGGGCTGTGCCGTTTGGCCGGCAATTTGGGTCAGGCGGTCATCAAAATTTCGGCATTGGCCGAATCGCAATGGCAGGTTACGGCGCCGGCGCGGGTATTCGACAGCCAGGAAGCTATGGCCAAGGCCCATAAAAACGGCGAACTGCAGGGCGATACCGTAGCCGTGGTGCGATTCCAAGGGCCGAAAGCCAATGGCATGCCCGAGCTGCACCAGCTGATGCCGCTATTGGCCAATCTGCAAGACAAAGGCCATAAAGTGGCATTAGTCACCGACGGCCGTCTGTCCGGTGCCTCGGGTAAGGTGCCGGCCGCCATTCACCTGTTTCCATCGGCCGACGAAGGCGGCATGAT
>JAHEBG010000328.1 GCA_024642445.1 Gammaproteobacteria bacterium
GTCGAAAATTCGAGAGCTTCCAGCGGCAAAGTCTACTTAGCCAGATTCTGCTGTTGCCGGCATGGGCCTTGAGCGGTGTTGCCCGCATGATGGTGTTGATACTGCCGTTCCGCTGGTTTGCACCGATGCTGGGCAGGTATTGCGGAACCCAGGCGTTTATTCCGTTGCTTGATGCGCGCCTGCAGGCGCGTGCATTGAGCATTGGGCGGGCCGTGCGCATGGCGGCGCAATACACACCCTGGGATGCCAACTGCCAGGCGCAGGCCATTAGCGCCCGCATATTGATGGCTCTGTTCCGGGTGCCGCACAGCATTTTTTACGGCGTTGCCAAAGATCCGCTATTGGCCATGAAAGCGCATGCCTGGGTCTGTGCCGGGCCGGTGCAGGTTACCGGCGGTTATGCCTTCGATGAATTTACGGTAGTGGCGGTATTTGCCCGGCCATGAAAAAAGCCCCCGGAAACGGGGGCTTTCTCATTCAATCCAACGGCTATTATTTCTGGCCGTCTTTGAAGCCTTGTTCATAGCCTTTGGAGAACGCCGACTCGAAACGCGAATCGTACGAATCTTCGTGGCGCTGGTAGGCATTGTTCATTTTGGCCTTGGCATCGTCCATACCGGCGGCGTAGCCTTCTTTGAAGTACACGCAGGCGGTTTTATCGAGATTGGCTGGGCAAGCCGGCGCATCGGCGTAGGCGGTACCGGCTACGAACAGACTGGCGAAGGCGAGGGCGAGCAAACGCGATTTCATGGCAAACTCCTGTGATGACGGATGTCATATAGCCATGGTAGCAAGTTCTGCCCGCAGAGCAAGTGTCAGACTGAATGCCGGATTAACCCCCGTGGCCTTGGAATTCCTCTAAAATGGGCACAATTCCCGTTGAATAGCGCGCATGAAGCCTCTCTCACACCTTGATCGATTGGAAGCGGAAAGCCTCCATATCTTCCGCGAAGTTGCGGCCGAATTCAGCAATCCGGTAATGCTGTACTCCATAGGCAAAGACAGTGCCGTGCTGCTGCATCTGTTGGCCAAAGCGTTTTACCCGGCCAAACCGCCCATTCCTTTGCTGCATGTCGATACCACCTGGAAATTCCGTGACATGTATGCGTTCCGCGAGCGCGTTCCGGAAATGTACGGGGTCAATCTAACGGTACACATCAATGCCGAGGGTGTAGCACAAGGCGTCAACCCGTTCAGCCACGGTGCCACCGTGCATACCGACATCATGAAAACCCAGGGCCTGAAGCAGGCCTTGGATGCCGGCGGCTACGATGCCGCCATCGGCGGCGCCCGCCGTGATGAAGAAAAATCGCGTGCCAAAGAGCGGGTGTTTTCCTTCCGCAGCGCCCAGCACCGTTGGGATCCGAAAGCACAGCGTCCGGAGTTGTGGGATGTCTACAACACCCGCATCCGCAAGGGCGAGAGCGTGCGCGTGTTTCCGTTGTCGAACTGGACCGAGCTGGATATCTGGCTGTACATCTTCCGCGAAAACATTCCGGTGGTGCCTTTGTATATGGCGGCGGAACGGCCGGTGGTGGAACGCGACGGCGGCCTGATCATGGTTGACGACGAGCGCATGCCGCTGCATCCGGGTGAAACGCCGATGATGAAAAAAGTGCGCTTCCGCACCCTGGGCTGTTACCCGCTCACCGGCGCCATTGAGTCCGATGCCGATACTCTGGAAGCCATCATCGCCGAAATGCTGGTGGCGCGCACCTCCGAGCGCCAAGGCCGGATGATCGATCACGATCAGTCGGCGTCGATGGAGAAGAAAAAGCAGGAGGGCTATTTCTGATGAGCACCGATATCGCCCAATACCTGCAACAGCACGAAACCAAATCGCTGTTGCGCTTCATCACCTGCGGTAGCGTGGATGACGGCAAGAGCACCCTGATCGGCCGCCTGTTGCACGACACCAAAGGCCTGTTCGACGACCAGTTGGCGGCCTTGGAAAAAGACAGCGTCAAACACGGCACCCAGGGCGAAGCCATGGATTTTGCGCTATTGGTGGATGGCTTGGCCGCCGAGCGCGAGCAGGGCATCACCATCGATGTGGCCTACCGCTTTTTCGCCACTGACCAACGCAAGTTCATCGTGGCCGATTGCCCGGGCCACGAACAATACACCCGCAATATGGCCACTGGCGCTTCCACTGCCGATGTGGCAGTGGTGCTGATCGATGCCCGCAAAGGCGTGCTGACCCAAACCCGCCGGCACAGTTTCATCGTGTCGCGTCTGGGCATCAACCATGTGCTGCTGGCGGTCAACAAAATGGATCTGGTCGACTACGACGAGGCCGTGTTCAACCGCATTGTTGCCGAATACCGCACTCTGGCCGATCAGTTGGGCATTTCGCATGTGCATGCCATTCCGCTGTCGGCCTTGG
>JAHEBG010000329.1 GCA_024642445.1 Gammaproteobacteria bacterium
ACAAGCCATGCTCGGCAGTTCCCGGGGCTTCCACCAGCAGATGGTGGGCATTGGTGAAGCGCACCAGGTAATCCAGATCGATGTTGTCGGTGCGCAGCAACTCGTGGATCAGTGCCATGGCCAACAGACCGTCGGTACCCGGTTTGATGCCCACCCATTCGTCGGCGATGGCGCCGTAGCCGGTGCGCACCGGATTGATGGCCACCACTTTTGCGCCACGCGATTTGATTTTGCCCAAGCCCAATTTAATGGGGTTGGAATCGTGGTCTTCGGCCACGCCCCACAGCATCAGGTAACGGGTGTGTTCCCAATCCGGCTCGCCAAATTCCCAGAAGCTGCCGCCCAGGGTATACAGGCCGCCGGCCGCCATGTTGACCGAACAAAAGCCGCCGTGCGCCGCGTAGTTGTAGGTGCCGTAGTGTTGTGCCCACCAGCCGGTCAGTGCCTGCGATTGATCGCGGCCGGTGAAAAACGCCAAGCGGTTCGGGTCTTTGTTGCGGGCTGCCGCCAGTTTCTCGGTGGCCAAAGCCAGGGCTTCGTCCCACTCGATTTCCTGGAAGCGGTTTTCGCCGCGTTCGCCAATGCGTTTCATCGGCTTGCGTAAACGGGCCGGCGAATACTGCTGCATGATGCCGGCCGAACCTTTGGCGCACAGCACGCCACGGTTCACCGGATGCTCGGGGTTGCCTTCAATGTAACGTACCTTGCCGTCTTTCACATGCACATTGATGCCGCAACGGCAGGCACACATGTAACAGGTGGTGCGCGCGATGCGGTCGCCGGGGGCATTATGCAAAGCCAGAATCGGATCGGTCATACGCTATTGTGGCATAGCCGGTAGCCGCACATCAAAAACACCTGTGTTTTCCATTGCTTGCTTGTTGAAGCGGCACAACTGCGGTAAGGTGTGGGCTGTGCATAATTCGGGGGCGACAGCAATGCACTACCGGGCATTTCTCAGTTACAGTCACGCCGATGAAAAATGGGCGCGTTGGCTTATGCGCCGCTTGGAAGGCTACCGCGTACCGAAAAGTCTGGTGGGCACACCCGGCCGTGACGGGCCCATTCCGGCAAAGCTGGGGCAGGTGTTCCGCGACCGCGACGAACTGCCCAGCGCCGGCGATTTGGGCAGCACCATTCAAGCCGCCTTGGGCGCATCAAAAGCCTTGGTGGTGATCAGCTCGCCGGCCTCGGCGCAATCGCGTTGGGTCAATGCCGAAATTCAGGCGTACCGCGCACTGCATGGCAACAGCACCATTTTCAGTTTCATCACCGACGGCGACCCGGGCAGCCGCGAACCGGGTATTGCCAGTTTTCCGCCGGCCTTGCTGGAGCCCGAGTTTGAAGGCGGGCCCGAGCGTGAGCCGCTGGCCGCCGATGCCCGCAAGCAAGGCGATGGCCGTGAACGCGCGTTTCTGAAACTGGTGGCCGGCTTACTGGGCGTGGGCTTCGACAGCCTGGCCCAGCGTGAAGCACAGCAACGGCACCGGCGTATGGCTTTTGTCACCGCCGCTTCATTGGCAGGCATGGCAATTGCAGTAAGTCTGGCGGTAACCGCCTACATTGCCCGCAACGATGCCGAGCGCCGGCAGGCGCAGGCCGAAGATATCCTCGGCTTTATGCTGGGTGATTTGCGTAAGAACTTAACCAAAGTGGGGCGCTTGGATTTGATGCGCAGTGTCGACGATAAAGCCACCGGTTATTTTGCCACACTCAATCCGCGCGACCTGAGTGACCGCACGCTGGAAGAGCAAGCACGCTCGCTGACCGGTATTGGCGAGGTACGCCTCAACGAAGGCAATCACAAGGAAGCGCTGGCCGCTTTCCGTGAAGCGCACACACGTACCAGTGCGCTCTACCAACGCCAGCCAGATAATGGGCAGCGCTTGTTTGATCTTTCGCAGGCGCAGTATTGGATTGGTTTTGTATTCTTGAAGCAGGGCAGATTCGAAGATACAAGGCCTTGGCTTATAAAATACCGCGATAGCACCATTAGGTTGGCGGCGATGGACCGCAGCAATTTTGCATGGCAGCAGGAAGCAGCGTACGGTTATCACAATATCGGTGTGCTGGATTTCAGGATGGGCCGATATCAAGCGTCGGAACAGGCCATGATGGCAGAGCGTGAGCTCTATACCGGATGGTTAAAGCAGCGCCCGAACGACTACAATTTGCGATTCGAGGCGGCTAATATTGATTCCTTCCTAGGCAGCTTGATGCTGGCACAGGGTAGGTTGAAAGAAGCTGAGAGCTATTACAGCTTGCAAGAAGAAGCGATGCGACGGAACCAGAAAGAAGACCCTGGTAATGTCAAGTGGAAAGAGGTGCTCGCGGATACAAAGCGGTTCCAGGCTAGAGTGCAGGCTATGTTAGGTAAGTGG
>JAHEBG010000330.1 GCA_024642445.1 Gammaproteobacteria bacterium
GCGCGTGCGCATCGGCAAACAGGGAAAGATCGGCGCGAACGGCATCCGGTTTGGTGCTTGAGGCAAACACCGCGCCAAAGGCCAGATAATCGATATCGAGCGCAGCCATTTGGCGAGCCCTCGGCAGGTTGTTATAACACGACACGCCAATCAGGGCCTTCGGGCCGAGAGCAGCGCGCACGCTTTCTGGATTGCCATCGGATTGGCCCAAATGCACGCCGTCCGCGCCTATGGCCTTTGCCAGCGCCCAGTCGTCATTGATCAGCAGCGGTATTCCGTGGGCGCGGCAGCATGCCAATACCGCGCTGGCCTGGGTTTCACGTAAGGCCCGGTCCGCACCTTTATTGCGGTATTGCAGCAGCGCCGGTCCGGCCTTCAATAGCGGGGCCAGGCGCTCGAGCAACTGCCCGGTGTCCGGGCTATCGGGCGTAATCAGGTAAACGCCGCGGCGATTGTTCAGGCGGGAGGGCATCAGGCTGCAATATAATGGAAACTGGATTCCATTTTAGGTGGTTTTATGTCGGGTGATGCGGATTTCTGCAGTTGGATGTGTGTGGTATGCGGGCTGGTCTATCACGAGGCCGAGGGTTGGCCGGATGAAGGTATTGCCCCAGGAACCCGATGGCAGGATGTTCCCGAAGACTGGTGCTGCCCCGATTGCGGTGTGGGAAAAGACGATTTCGAGCGGGTTGAGAGTTAATTCAAACGGGTTTTGATGCCGCTGTTTTCTATCAGTTGTTGCCGAACCGTATCGGCATCGTCGGCGTCCGGACGTAGATGCAGGTAGCGGGTCAGGTCTTGAACCGCACCTTTGCTGTAGCCCAACGCCGCATACGACAAGCCGCGGTCGCGCAGCGGCTCCGGCAGGTCAGGCATCAATTTCAATTGCCGGTCGGCACAGCGTGCAATACGCTCGTGGTCGTCTTTTTGCTGGTAAATGGCCTGTAAGTTGCGCAGCATGCGCATCAAAGTGGTTCGACTCGAGGCGGGCGCCAGTATCTGGAACAGCTGCGAATCCGTCGGCGCCTGCCCATCCATATGCGGAATCACCCGTTCACGCAGTTCTTCGATGCTCACCGGCCGGCCCTGATTGAACGGGTCGAGCACCAGAATGCCGTCATCAACCGGCAGCCGGACCAAATAGTGTCCGGGAAAGGATATGCCCTCCAGTGGAAGCCCGATCCGCTGCATGATGTCAATATGGACAACGGCCAGTGAGATCGGTATACCCAACTTCCGGTCCAAGACATCGCTCAGGTAGCTGTTTCGCGGGTCTTCGTAGTGGTGTTCATTACCGCTGAAGCCCAGTTCCTTATACAGGTAGTGGTTGATTGCGGTGAGTTTCGAAGGGATATCCAGATTCTCGGACAAGGCCGAACGCAGATTGGCTGCGTAGTGCGCTACTTTTGCCAAATAGCTGCTCGCATTCAGATCTGGGTATTCATCACGGGCAATCAGCAAAGCCGTTTCCATCAACGGCAACTCGCTGTCCGGCATTCGGTACAGTGCGTTCCAATCCGGCAGGGTATGAAGTTTGCTCATATATCAGCACCTTACTCGGCAGGCTCGGTAGCAATGCCATGCAAGGTCAGCGTATCACCAATGGCCAAGCCCATGGCTTTTGCCTGGCCGGCATTGAGTTCAAGCACGTATTTAGCCGGCGCGGCGCTGGGGTAGGCCGGGCACCGCGGTTGGGCTCCACAAGGAACCACATTCAATTGCGCCGATACCAAGCGCAAGCGTGCATCGAAGTAAAGGATATCCAGCGGGATGTAGGTGTTCTTCATCCAATAGGCCAGCATGTCTTCGGATCGGTGGACGAACAGCATGCCGGCATCTTCTGCCAGATCTTTGCGGAACATCAGTCCACGCTCGCGCAGGGCATCGGTGTCGGCCACCTCCACCGCATAGGTTTTACCCTTGATCTGTACAGACGGCGCGTCACTGATGGCGGCGCAGCCCCCGGCCGTGAACAGGGCGGCAAATGCAAGGCTGAGGCAGGGCCGGAAGGGCATGGTTTAACTCCAAGGGTATGACTGACAGGATTCCCTGTTTTGGCTGCTCCCGTCAAGCCTTATCCGGCGCTTGGCAGGAGGCTTGGCCGGCCTGCGTTGTTTGGGAGGAGTCGGAAGCTGAACTCAGGGTTAATTCTGCAAAATTGACGTTGACGCACGGCATAAATCCAGTCATACTGTGTAACTCACTTCGGGACAATTTGTCCTTCGGTAAATGTTTCAAAAACGGTAAGAAAAGTAAATTTTCCCCGTTGACGAACCCAAAAAGGTCTGCCATACTGTGCGACCACTTTGAGACGAAATGTCTTAAAGCGCCAAGCCCCTTGGGGTGCGGCAAAACGTTCTTTGAAAATGTGCGCAGG
>JAHEBG010000331.1 GCA_024642445.1 Gammaproteobacteria bacterium
GGGTGGCGCCACCGGTGATTTCGTTTTTCAACTCATCCAATGTGTAACCGACAGCCAGTTTGGCGGCGATTTTCGCAATGGGAAATCCGGTGGCTTTGGAGGCCAAGGCCGACGAACGCGATACCCGCGGGTTCATTTCAATGACCACCACACGGCCGTTTTCGGTATTGATGCCGAATTGCACGTTGGAACCGCCGGTATCCACACCAATCTTGCGCAGCACGGCAATGGAGGCATCGCGTAAGCGTTGGTATTCCTTGTCGGTCAGGGTTTGTGCCGGCGCCACGGTGATGGAATCGCCGGTGTGCACGCCCATCGGATCAAGGTTTTCGATGGAGCATACGATGATGCAATTGTCGGCGGTATCGCGCACCACCTCCATTTCGTATTCCTTCCAGCCCAACACCGATTCTTCAATCAATACTTCATTGGTGGGTGAAAGATCCAAACCACGGTTGGTGATTTCGATGAATTCTTCGCGGTTATAGGCAATGCCACCGCCGCTGCCGCCCAAGGTGAAACTGGGCCGGATGATGGTGGGATATCCCACCCGGGTTTGAATATCCAAGGCCTGATCCAGATTACGGGCAATTTCCGCTTTCGGGCAATCCAAACCGATTTCGGCCATGGCCACGCGGAACAATTCACGGTCTTCGGCCATACGAATGGCTTCACGCGACGCACCGATTAACTGCACGCCGTATTTATCCAAGGTGCCTTCATCGGCCATGGTCAAGGCGCAGTTCAAGGCCGTCTGCCCGCCCATGGTCGGCAACAGCGCGTCCGGTTTTTCCTTGGCAATGATGCGCTCGACCGTGGCCGGATTGATTGGCTCGATGTAGACGGCATCGGCCATGTCCGGATCGGTCATGATGGTGGCCGGATTGGAATTGACCAACACCACGCGGTAGCCTTCTTCACGCAGGGCTTTACAGGCTTGTGCGCCGGAATAATCGAATTCACAGGCTTGCCCGATGACGATGGGGCCTGCGCCTATGATCAGAATGGTTTGTATGTCGGTGCGTTTTGGCATGGAGTGGCTCGAAATTCAGTAGGATTTGAAATGCGTAATGTAATGTTCTGACTCAGAACAGCGCGCTTGGCGGGATATTGCAATTGCCGACCCCACGCAACATCAGGTTCATGGCCAGATTGGCCCCGGTTTGTTTACCCGCATCGTTGTTTTCAGACTCGGACTTGGTCATGTCAACGGCGCTACCAACGCCCGCAAGATCACGCAAAACCGCGAATTCAGGCTTGGTCATGAAATTCATAAATGCCGTGACTTGGGTAATATTGGCTTCCGATATAATGCGATTCTCGTCAACCGGAACCCCAGTCAATTCTTGTTCAGACCCGGCAACCATGAAGCGATTCATTAGAAAGGCCGCGCCACTGTTCAGAAGTTCAATGTCGCCTTGAATGCGCGAAGGATTTTTCTTAGCGTACTCCGTTACATCTTTGGCTTTGTTCCGTTTGTACCCAGCACTGCTAAGATCTGATCGCAGGCAAGCCAGTTGAATGGCAGAAATTTTTTCGGGATTATCTTGAACCGGCCAGTTGACATCTTTTTTTGCGAGCGCATCAAAGATATATCCCATGGGTACGGTGGTCACAATTAGATCGGTAAGTTTATCGATCGAATCATCTTTTTGTTGCGCGCACACTGCCGTGCTGAATAGGGCAATGGACAGTGCAGCGGCAATGAGAATGCGAGGTTTAAGTGACATTTTCAACTCCTGCTGGGTTAGGACGACTCAGATGCTTGGGTCATGGCTTGGATGAACCGGTCGAACAAATACGACACGTCGTGCGGACCTGGGCTGGCCTCCGGATGTCCTTGGAAGCTGAATGCCGGCGCGTTGGTCAAAGCAATGCCCTGGTTGGATTGGTCGAACAGCGAGCGATGGGTTACGGTAACGTTGCTTGGCAACGTGGCTTCATCAATGGCAAAGCCGTGATTCTGTGAGGTAATCAGCACGCGGCGGCTGTCAAGATCGATAACCGGATGGTTGGCGCCGTGATGCCCGAACTTCATTTTCAACGTTTGCGCACCGGCAGCAAGCCCCAGCAACTGATGGCCCAGGCAGATACCGAACGTCGGAATTTTCTTTTCGATAAAGATTTTGATGGCGGCAATGGCGTAATCGCAAGGCGCCGGATCGCCTGGCCCATTGGACAGGAAGATACCATCCGGCTGCAGGGCCAAAACCTGCTCTGCCGGGGTTTGCGCCGGTACCACGGTTATACGGCAACCGCGCTCGGCCAACATCCGCAGAATATTGTGTTTCACCCCGAAGTCGTAGGCCACGACATGAAAGCGTTCGGAGCATGTTGCGTAGTTCTGGCTGTTCAGAT
>JAHEBG010000332.1 GCA_024642445.1 Gammaproteobacteria bacterium
TGATGCCGTTTTGAATGAAAGTACTTTCACCCCAGCTGACCACCTGCTTACCGAACCGGATGGTGCCGGACACTTCGTCATTGGCGCCGAGCGCGTAATTCTTCCAGATGAAGGCATCGTACAAGCGGAAATCATCGGCCACTTTGGCCTTGGCTACCTTGGTGAAGTCGTACTTATCGTCACTGTTTTCGAAATCGTAGAAATAGCTGGCGCGCGAGAAGAAGCCCCAGTCACGCCAAGTCATTTCAAGTTCGGATGTTACTTTGAAGGCATTGGAAAAGGCATCGCCTTTCTCGTATTTGATATTGCCGTCATCGCGGTTGGCGGAAAGACGACCCGGTGCAGCGATTTGTGCTGGCGAGCCAGGGAAGGCGCCCAGAACGTTGAACGGCGCAGCAATGCTTTGGCCGGCCAAGGCAATGAGGGGATTGAGCGTTGCTTTACCAATCAGGGCTTCTGCCGGATCTTCGGTACGGATGGAAACGCCATACGACACCGTGGTATCAAAGCTTCCTTTCAATTCGCCGTTTTCGAAATCGAAGGCGTGTGCCATCGGGGCAGCGAACAAACCAAAAGCGACCGCGGCAGCGAGCGGAGAGCGTTGTACTATGCGTTGCATCTTTTTCATGGGTGTTTTCCCGTTAATGTTGAAATATCCGCGTCATCCCATTTTCCTTACAGCATTACATCCGGAAAAAGAGACGCCACCACGACCTGTTCACCTGGCCATTCTAGCCGTTTAGAGTGTTTTGTCTAATTTAGTATTAAATATTCGTTAGCAAAGCGCAATACCCTATCGTATGGAATTATGCACTTTTTTTCGATTTGGCCCTTGGGCTGCCGGGAAGGGCCCTCGAAAGTACCACATAGCCAACGATTGCCGAGAAGAAGGAGCCCATCAGGATTCCCAGACGATGGGTCAGCTGGTAGTCGACATGGTCAGGCCCGAACGACAGCGAACCCACGAAAAGGCTCATGGTGAAGCCAATTCCGCACAAAGTAGCCATGCCGAACAGGCTTTTCCAGTTCAAGGACTCGTCCAAACGGGCGATTCCGGCTTTGACACACAGCCAGATCACGCCAAAAACGCCCATTTGCTTGCCAATGAACAGGCCCAAGGCGATGCCCAGGGGTACCGGCTCAAACAGATTGGACAGAGTTAAGCCTGCCAGAGGCACGCCAGCGTTGGCAAAGGCAAAAATCGGCAGAATCACGAAGGCCACCCAAGGGTGCAGAACATGCATCAGGGTTTCCGAAGGCCCGTCTTTACTGCCGCTACCCAGCGGAATAATCAAGCCCAGAACCACGCCGGCGATGGTGGCATGCACGCCGGACTTCAAGACCGCCAACCATAGCAAGGTGCCTATAAAGAGGTATAAAAACAGATTGGTGACTTTATAGCGGTTCATGACTGCAAGAATGGCCACCAGTCCGGCAGCTCCCATCAGCGCCATGCCGGAAATCTGATCGGTGTAAAAAATGGCAATAATCAAGATGGCGCCCAAATCATCGGCCACGGCAATGGCCAATAACAACATTTTCAAAGCCATTGGCACCCGCGAGCCTAGCAACGAAAGAATGCCCAAAGCAAAGGCGATATCGGTAGCGGCTGGAATCGCCGTGCCATGCAGGGCAGCGGGATTGCCCCAGTTCATGGCGGCATAGATCAGCATCGGTACTGCCATACCACCCACCGCACCGATCACCGGCAGGGTGATATTGGCTTTATCGGCAAATTGACCCTCCACCAGCTCGCGCTTGAGCTCGAGCCCGACCATAAGAAAGAAAATCACCATCAGCCCGTCGTTGATCCAGTGCGATACCGATTTATCCAAAGCGATTTCACCGAAACCCAGGCGCAGATGCATATGCAGCGCATTCAGGTACTCGGCACTGAAGGCCGAATTGGCAACCACCATAGCCATAACCGTAGCCACTACCAATACGATGCCGCCGGCGGACTCCAGTTTCATGAAGGTGTTCAGTGCGGCAAGCGCACGACGGTGCATGGCGATACTTTCGGTTGTTTCGGTCATGGGTAATCCTTGTGCGACAATCCTTTGATTATAATCAGATGCGACTGCATAGGGGTTCATTCAATGTCAATTCCGCGGATGTTTCGATGGCTGGGGCCACTGGCCGCGCTGGCAGCGTTTGTTTTCGCGCACAATCAGGGTATGCCGTTTGCGTTCTCGGCAACCGTAGCACTGACCGCCTTATGCGCCTTATGGTGGATGAGTGAGGCCATCAATCCGGCATTCACCTCACTGTTAATATTGGCTGCGCTGCCTATGCTGAAAATACTGGACAGCAAGCAGGTGGCACAAAGCGTGGGGAATGAACTGATTCTGCTCTT
>JAHEBG010000333.1 GCA_024642445.1 Gammaproteobacteria bacterium
AGCGTAACATCACCGGCTGGGTTTCCGGATCGCCGAAACGGACATTGAATTCGATGACCTTCGGCGCACCTTTGGCATCGATCATCAGGCCGGCATACAGAAAGCCGGTGAACGGCATGCCGTCATCAATCATGCCCTGTACGGTGGGGCCTATGATTTCATGCATCACCCGTGCATGGATTTCCGCGGTAACCACCGGTGCCGGTGAATACGCGCCCATGCCGCCGGTGTTGGGTCCGGTATCGCCGTTGCCCACGCGTTTATGGTCTTGGCTGGTGGCCATGGGCAGCGCGGTGCGGCCATCCACCATGGCGATGAAACTGGCTTCTTCGCCGTCAAGGAATTCCTCAATCACCACACGCGCACCGGCATCACCAAACTGGTTGTTGCCCAGCATATCGGTTACCGCCGCTTTGGCTTCGGCAAGGGTCATGGCCACAATCACGCCTTTGCCGGCCGCCAGGCCATCGGCCTTGATCACAATCGGTGCGCCCACATGATCCAAGTGCGCCAGGGCGTCGGATTCGGTTTCAAATACCGCGTAGTGGGCCGTAGGGATGGCGTGCCGCGCTAAAAAATCTTTGGCGAAGGCTTTGCTGCCTTCCAATTGCGCTGCGGCTTGCCGCGGCCCGAATATACGTTTTCCGGCGGCTTGGAAAAGATCGACAATGCCGGCCACCAACGGTGCTTCCGGGCCCACCAGGGTAAATGCCACCTGCGCCTGCTCCGCCAACGCCAACAAGCCGTCTAGATCGTTGGTGGCGATATTTACGTTACGGCATTTGTGCTCACTGGCGGTTCCGGCATTGCCGGGCGCAACCAGGATTTCAGTGACGCGTGCCGATTGCGCCAAGCGCCAAGCCAGCGCATGTTCACGGCCACCGGATCCGATCAGAAGAATTTTCATGAGGAACCTTTAATGTTTGAAATGCCGAACGCCGGTGAAAACCATCGCGATGCCGTGTTCATCGGCAGCATCGATAACTTCCTGGTCCCGCATCGAGCCTCCGGGCTGGATCACGGCTTTGATGCCAGCCGCTGCCGCCGCATCGATGCCGTCGCGGAACGGAAAGAATGCATCCGAGGCCATCACCGAACTCTCCACTTGCAGGCCGGCGTCCAATGCTTTGATGCCGGCGATGCGTGCCGAGTATACGCGGCTCATCTGTCCGGCTCCGACTCCGATCGTGCGGAGGTCTTTGGCATAAACAATGGCATTGGATTTCACGAACTTGGCTACACGCCAAGCGAACAGCAGATCGCCGAGCTGTGCCTCGTTAGGTACTAGCTTACTGACGATTTTCAGATCATCCACGCCTACGACACGGGTGTCGGCGGTCTGCATGAGCAATCCAGAGCCGATTCGTTTGGTATCCATCATATTCGTTCCAAGGCCACGCGGAATCTGCAATACGCGCACATTGGCTTTTTTCAATGCATAGGCCAGCGCTCCCGCTTCATATTCCGGCGCAATCAGCACTTCAACAAATTGGCGATCCAAAATGGTTTGCATGGTAAGTGCGTCTACTTTGGTGTTGAACGCCAGAATGCCACCGAAGGCCGAGGTTGGATCGGTGCTATAGGATTTCTCGTAAGCTTCCAGTGCACTACCGCCCACTGCCACACCGCAGGGATTGGCGTGTTTAACGATGACACAGGCCGGAACCTGAAAGCCGAATTGCCGCACGCAATCCCAGGCGGCATCGGCGTCGGCCAGGTTGTTATAGCTGAGCTCCTTGCCTTGCAATTGACTGAAGGTTGCCAGCGTGCCGGGTACGGGAAACAGGTCGCGGTAAAACGCAGCCTGCTGATGCGGGTTTTCGCCATAGCGCAGATCCATGACCTTGGTGAAGGTGCCATGTACTTGAGCGGGAAACATCGCGCGCGTGCCGTCAGGCTGCACAGAGGAAAGGTAATCGGCAATCGCGGCATCGTACTGCGCCACCCGGTTGAATGCAGCCACGGAGAGTGCGAAACGGGTTTCGCCCGACAGTGTGCCGGCATTGGCATCGAGCTCCTCAAGGATGGCGGCATACTGCGCAGGATCAGTGGCGACCGCAACGCGTGCGAAGTTTTTGGCCGCGCTACGGAGCATTGCCGGGCCACCGATGTCAATGTTCTCGATGATTTCTTCAAACGAGACGCCGGGCTTCACCGACACCGACTCGAAAGGATACAGATTGAGCACCAGCAGATCGATATTTTCGATGCCGTGCTCGGCCATTACTGCCTCGTCCAGCCCATTGCGGCCCAAAAGTCCACCGTGAATTTTCGGGTGCAGGGTTTTTACCCGGCCGTCCATGATTTCCGGAAAGCCGGTGACATCCGAGACATCGGTTACCGTAATTCCG
>JAHEBG010000334.1 GCA_024642445.1 Gammaproteobacteria bacterium
TTGCGGCGAGGAAACCCCGAGATCGAGCAGAATTCCGTCCAGACCCTGCAGCGTTTCCGACCACCAGGCCATTTGGGTAAACGAACCGTGGAACACCGACACGCGCGTATCCGAGGCGAAACGTTCGAAGGCGTGGGCAATGGCCTCCGGATCTTTGTCCATTAGCAAAAGCCGTCCGCTGGGGCCCAAGCGCTCCAGAATGCCGGCGGCATGTCCGCCACGGCCGTAGGTGCCATCCAAATAGCAGCCATCCGCTTTCACTTGCAGGCCATCCATAACCTCTTTCCACAACACGGGAAGGTGACGGGGAGTCTGCATCTGCACAGAAGTCCCTTGCGTCATGGCCTATAACCTCAAATCAAGCATGGCGTCGCTGACCTCATCCTCGACAATGGTTTGTCGAATCTGCGCCAGATGCGCCTGCTCGCTCCAGAGTTCCAGCTTGGTGCCCATGCCCAGCAATACTGCGCGCTTCTCCAGACCGGCAGCGTGCCGGTGACTGGCTGGCAACAGAATCCGGGCATTGCTGTCCGGCTCAAGCACGGTAGCGGCGCCAACCAGCTTCAACTGCAGATTGCGATGGACTTTTTTGGCGTTGGGAAGGGCATTGACTTGATCGCGAACGGTTTGCCAGACGGCCTCGGGGTACAACCAGAGGCAGCCGGCCTCGTACGGGTTGTAGGTCAGCACCATGCGGTTGCCACAGGCATCCACGACCAAGTCACGAAAGGCCACAGGAATGGCCAAGCGCCCCTTGTCGTCGATGCTGATTGCGGTTTCGCCCTGAAACATATCCACTGATTCCCACTAAAACCCATTAAATCCCTTGATTACCCACATTAGTATTCCAAAAACCCAAAGTCAAGCACTTTTCACCTAATTTTCATATGGCGAATCAACAGCTTGCATCAACTTAAGAAAATACTTTAAGAAGCAATTCATATCGCTTGTTTATGTTGATTTTTAAATTTTTTGCTAAGGAAACGAATGTTTTCCACGGACTTATCCACAGGATGGTTTTGTGTCGATAAAAACAGCAAATGTTTCACGAGTGCGCAAACCCGAATGCCACCGTGTGACTTTCAGCAGATGACAATACAAACAAATCTGTCAGACTGAGGCCTTCACATTGGAGGATAGCCATGGAACGTTTTGGCCGCAGTTGGGATTTATTGAAAGCCTGTTTCGCCGTTTTGCGCGACGATAAAGAGCTGCTGCTGTTTCCGGTAATGTCCGCCATTGCATCGCTGTTGGTGCTGGCCGCCTTCGCATTGCCGATTTTCTTCGCTCGCCTGTTCGATAATGGCCTGGTGCCGTTCAATTTGATCGTGGGCTTTTTATTTTATTTGTGCCAATCGCTGGTCATTTTCTACTTCAATGCCGGCCTAGTGGGCGCCGCCATGATCCGTCTGGAAGGTGGCAACCCCACGGTTTCGGACGGCCTTCGGGTTGCCAATGCCCACATCATGCCGATTCTGGGCTATGCCGCCATTGCCGCCACGGTGGGTCTACTGCTGCGTGGCCGCAATCGTCGCCGTTCGGGCCTTGAAAACACCGTGCGCAAAATGGCCGGCCTGGCGTGGCAGGTTGCCACAACCTTGGTCATTCCTCTGCTGATCAGTCGCAAGATTGGGCCACTGGATGCCATTGCCGAAAGCACCCGCCTGTTGAAAAAAACCTGGGGTGAGAACTTGATTGGCGCTGCCGGCATTTGGATAGGGTTCCGCGCCGCAACCTTCTTTTACATCGCATTTTCGATTGCACTGATCTTTGGCGCTCTGCAAATCTCGCCACAACTGGCCATTGCCGCCGGCGTGCTGTGTTTCATTGGCCTGTTGCTGATTATTCTGATCAAAACCGCCATTTCCGCCATCTATACCGCGGTTCTGTACCGGTATGCCGTTGCCGGCAGTGCACCAGAAGGTTTTGACAGCGAACAACTGCAACTGGCCTTCGGCACCAACGGCTAACGAAAAAAGGGGCGGAGCTGGCCGATAAGCCGGGTTCTGTCGTGGACAACCATTCCTCTAGGCCTTGCCTCACGGCAAGGCTCAAGCAGCACACCCGGGTGCGGATCGAGCCGATCCATAGCACCCCTATTTGGCCTTGCTCCGAGTGGGGTTTACCCTGCCCTGCGGCGTTATCCCCGCAAGCGGTGGGCTCTTACCCCACCATTTCAACCTTACCACGCACCTTGCGGCCGTTCGGCGGTATATTTTCTGTTGCACTGGCCGTCGGCTTGCGCCGCCCAGGCGTTACCTGGCACTCTGCTCTGTGGAGCCCGGACTTTCCTCGGCGCTTGCGCGACGCGGTTGTCTGGCCAACTCCGCCGTGCGTATTGTCGCACAG
>JAHEBG010000335.1 GCA_024642445.1 Gammaproteobacteria bacterium
AAAATATCCAACAGCCACCAACAACAGGCCAACGGCCAAAAACGAAACGATGCCCGGAATGTTGCCCATATAGGTCCGATCAATCAATATCAGTTTGCCCAACACCGCCAGCATCAGCAGGCCGCCGCCCAACCATTGCCGTCGGTTCGAACGCCGCGAACCCAAAATCAGGGCAGCAACCCCCAACAGACTCCAGACCACAGTAAGACTTGCCTGCGTTAGGCCGGTGGCAAGCAGTTCGGCATTCCACGGTTGATGGTCAAGATGATGTACGGCGCGCAATGTGGCCAGCGTGATGAAGATAAACCCGGCGTACGGCCAAGCTTGCATTGCCATCTGCCGCGTGTGTTGCAACTGTGTCATGTACACGAATACTGTGCCGCCTACGGCCATCAGCATCATATCCACCGGATTCAACAGCGGCATATACGGCAAAGGCGCAGGGCTGCCTTCGGAAAAAAGACCCCATACCCAAGCCATCGCCAACAGCAGCATGGCCGGAGTAAACCAATCGTTTCGGTAGGCCTCGAACTGTGCCTGCAAAGGCCAGGCCATGAGCGGATTGCGCGGCCAAAGCGCCAGCGTCATCAGCAATACCGGCAACACCGAGGCCGCAACGTACCAGCCTTCGGCAACCTGCCACACGGCATTCAGGCCATGCAACCATTGCAGGCTAAGTGCTAATGCAAGGGTCCATAGGGCAATGCTGTGCATGGCCCGGATTACCGGAGCGGCTGTAGCGTCTGACCGTGCGGCGCGTTGCAATACAAATCCGCCAGCCAGCACCAATGCTGCCCAATACGGCAAGGTTTCCGGCATCAACGGCGCGCCGTAATAGTGCTTGGCCCAGAATACCGCCATGGGCGCAGCTACCGCACAGAGCCCGGCAAACAGCCGCATGCTCGGCCATGTCAAAACTTCATGCATGGCGCCTGCAATAAACACCGTGCCTGCCAGATACAGCATCGCAAACGGCCAAATCCCCATGCCGCTTTCGGCAATGGAAAACTGGCCGATACCCGCGCCCAGCCACCACAAGGCTGCCCAGACAAAGCACGGTTGCGCCCAATCGTTACGGCCCGCCACGCGTTCAAACATTCGGCTTAAGGCAAAGCCGGAAACTGCCAACAATACCGCGCCCCAATAGGCCGCATTCATCAGCAGAGTATCCGCTTGCGTTGCTGTGGAAATGAAATCCAGATAGGCCATGCCGGCAAAAATCTGCAGCAGAACAGCGGTGCCAATAGCGGTGTTGCGGTGCTGCCGAATGCCCACCCAAGCCAAACCCACACCTTCTAACGCCCACAGCGAAGCGGTGGTGCCGGCACTGAATGCCAAGGGCACGGCCAGTGTGGCAAAGGCAATGGCCAAGCCGCCGTAAGATTCCACCAGCAAACGCTCATTGCGTTGGCGATACACATAATACATAAGCCCGGCATACAACAAAGCCACCACACCGGCACTGACCGCCAAGGCCGTTTGCTGGTTTTCCAGCAGGCGCGCCTGCAGAGCGAACGCCAGCAGCGGTGTACCGAATACCAAAGTGCCGTCCACCCATGGCCGCCGGTGCTCGGTTTGTTTCAACACATACAGATAGCCGATGGCCACATAAAACAGGAAGAACAGAATCAGAAAAGGTTCAACCGAAGCGAATTTTTCAGGACGGTAATGGTCCGCGCCCCATAACGCGCCGATGGCAAAGGTAAAGGCAAAGCCCATCAGATTCAGCGCCCGCCACGAGCTGTGCCAGGCAATGGCAAAAACCGCGGCATTGAGCACGGCGTAATAACTGAACAGGGCGATGTGATTGCCGCTGCCGGTGGACAGCAGCAGCGGTGCCAGATAGCCGCCCAGAAACCCCAGCAGTGCAATCCATACCGCCGACTGTTGTACTGCCAGAAAAGCGGCACAGGCCACCAACAAAACAATGAGCGTAAAACTCAAACCGGCCGGGAGCACATGGTAATTGCGGAATGCGGCAAACACGGTCAGCATCAGCACGCCCAGCGCGCCGCCCTGCAGGCTTAAACCGAAGGCCCGCTTTTGCCCGCGCTCGCGCCAACCGAAAATTAATGCGGCAATGGCAGCCAACGCAATCGCCAACAGGCGCACTTCTATGGAAACCTGTAAATAGCCTTGGACGTATCCGTAACGCAGTAACGCTGCGATCCCGAAAAATGTCACCACCACACCCACTTTCACCGGCACATTGCCCTGGGTGATCCATGCCTTGGCCGCGTTGAAAGCACGCTCCAGAAGGCCGGGTTCATAGGGAAGCGGCGTGTGCTGGGCCGCTTTGACACGGTTTATTTCTGCCGCCCAGGCTTGCTCTGAAGC
>JAHEBG010000336.1 GCA_024642445.1 Gammaproteobacteria bacterium
GCCACCGATATTACGCCCTGTGCCCCTGCGCTCATGGCCCGCACAAAGGTGGGGTCATCGCCGCTGAGCAAAGCAAAGCCCGGGGATGCCAAGGGGTATAAGGCCTGCCAGCGGTTTTCATCGCCCACCGCTTCCTTCAGACCAATGATGTTGTGATGGTTACAGAGCTCAGCCACCGTTTCGGGGAGCAGATCGCAGCCGGTGCGACCTGGTACGTTATACAAGACCACTGGCATATCCAAAGCGTTGGCTACCGCCAGATAATGTGCCTTCAGGCCTGCTTGTGTGGGACGGACATAAGGCGGCGTGACCACCAGCGCAACATCCGCACCGCTTTCGCGGGCCAACTTGCTCTGTTTAATGGTTTTTGTGGTGCCGGAAAGCCCGGTTCCGGCCAAGATTGGAACCCGGCCGGAAACCCGGATAGACGCCAATTCAATGAGTTGTGCGTATTCGTCATCGCCCAGTGCAGCGGCCTCGCCGGTAGAGCCCGCTACCACAATTGCCGAGGTTCCGGAATTCAACTGCCTATCGATCTGAGCGCGCCAGGCATTCAAATCGAGGACGCCGGATTCTGTGAAGGGTGTGATTAAAGCGGTAATGCTGCCGTGTAACTGCACTATTGGGGCTCCTGAAGAAAAACTGTCCTTGCCACTTGCCGATTGCCCGGCAAGTATCTATTCTGTGAGTAACATTTTGACACAGATTTCCGTGTCGCAGGAACGCACTTGAACGTAAACGCAACTACACCGCCGGTTTCAGGCAACCATCTGCTCATCAGTGCCACCAGCACCTACCCGATATCACCCCTGCTTGCCGTATCCCGCCGAATCTCAGAATCCGGCTGCAATCTGGTGGATACCCGTTTGTCTACGGTGGGCCGGGACGTGTCTCTGGTGGCGCTGGCTACCGGCAGCTGGGACAGCATTGTCAAACTGGAAACCCTGCTCGAGAAAATACCGGCCGAAGACGGCATTAAAATCGCCTATTACCGTACCGGCCCCAAGCCGGCACAATCCAATCTTCTGCCGTATCTGGTGGAAGTAGTGGCCGCCGACAAACCCGGCATCCTGTTTCAGCTTGCCGACTTTTTCGACCGTCAGGGCATCAGCATCGAGAACATGCAGAGCAACGGCTATCAAGCCATGCATACCGGCGCTTCAATGTTCACCGCACAATTGACCATCGGCATTCCCGCCAATATGCACATCGCGGCATTGCGCGATGATTTCATGGAGTTCTGCGACCACCTCAATCTTGACGCCATAATGGATCCAATGAAGTACTAAATTCCCAACACCAAGGAAAAATACATGACACGCAGCAAGCGAATCTATGTCCTCGATACCAATATCCTGATGCATGATCCCACCGCGCTGTTTAAATTCGAAGAACACGATGTATTCATTCCCATGATGGTTCTGGAGGAACTGGACAATGGCAAGAAAGGCCATTCCGAATCCTCCCGCAACGCCCGCCAGGTAAGCCGCTTTCTCAATGAATTGATTGAAGCGCACGGCAAAGCCGACATTACGGATGGTGTTGCCTTGGTTCAGCCGAAAGGCCTCAATCTGCGCTCGGCGCAGAACACCGGCAAACTCCATTTTCAATTGAAACAGGTTGAAGCCGGCAAGCGCTTCGGTACTGTTTTGCCCGATAACCTCATCCTTGGCTCGATCCTGCAGTTGAAAGAAGACAACCCCGGCGTCCCGGTGGTCCTGGTCTCGAAAGACATCAATTTGCGAATCAAGGCGTCCATCTGCGGCGTGGTAGCCGAAGACTATGAAAACGACCGCGCCATCGACGACTTCAATCTGCTGTTCACAGGCGTACGCGAGCTTGAGGCCGACTTCTGGGAGCGGCATCAGGGCAACCTGCGTTCTTGGACCGACAAAGGCCGTACCTATTATGAAATCGAGCGCTCCCGCGACGACGACTGGTATCTGAACCAATTCCTGTATATGCCCGGCGACGATGAAGTGGAAATGCGCGTCTGCAAAATTGAAGGCGACAAAGTGGTGTTGCAGATTGTCGACGATTTCAGAACACCGCAACATCAAGTCTGGGGTATCAATGCCCGTAACCGCGAACAGAACTTCGCGCTCAATGCCCTCATGGACCCGGAAATCGATCTTGTTACGCTGCTGGGTACTGCCGGCACCGGCAAAACCCTACTGGCATTGGCGGCAGGCCTTTCTCAAACCATGGATATCCAGCGCTATAGGGAAATCATCATGACCCGGGCAACGGTCTCGGTCGGCGAAGACATCGGTTTTCTGCCGGGTACCGAAGAGGAAAAAATGACCCCGTGG
>JAHEBG010000337.1 GCA_024642445.1 Gammaproteobacteria bacterium
CGCACTGATGACCCGCTACGATGAAAGCACCCCGGCGCTTTGGCGCATTCCCCTGTACAACACCATTGTTGCCAAGCATACCGAAACCGTACCGGCAGCTGGCTATCTGGTACCACCGGCATTTGCCGATTGGCTGGAGCCGATTCTGGAACGTCATGGCGTGCTATCAAGGCGTATCGAAGGCGATAAAAATGATGTGGCAGTTGAGAAATTTGTGACGACTAAAGCCGAATTCCAGGCACAGTCGTTTGAAAGCCACCAAGCATTGGCAGTGCAAGGCCAATGGCAAGCTGGCACAGCAACTGTTGCCAAAGGCAGTCTGTTTGTTTCTTCCCAACAACCGAAGGTGCGCTTGCTGATGGCACTGCTGGAACCGATGGCGCCCGATTCATTATTAGCCTGGGGTTATTTCAATAACCGCTTCGAGCGCAAGGAATACATGGAAGACTACGTGGCCGAAGAAGTGGCCCGTGAGATGCTGAAGAACCCGGCCATCAAAGCCGATTTCGAGGCCAAGCTGGCGGCGGACAAAGCCTTTGCCGCATCACCGCAACAGCGCCTGGAATTTTTTGCCCGAAAGCACAGCTCATGGGACGCAAACTATCAAGCCTACCCGGTACTGCGTACGGCCGAGCGCTTCAGCCCTTACTGATCCTCGGGTAAGCCCAGATCGGGCCAGGCTTTGGGCAGCAGCGTGGCACGGTAGGCGTGCCATGCTGAAAACGCCAACCACGGCATCAGCACAATGAAGCCCAAGTAGCCGGTAACAAAGCCCACGGCGGTGAGCACTGCAATGGTCAGCGCCCAAAGCGCCAATGCCGGCTTATTGCGCAGCACCGCATTTACGCTGGAAACAATGGCGGTAACCATGTCGGCGTCTTTATCTACAATCATAGGCAGGGCAAAGGCAGCCGTGGCAAAGACCAATGCCGCGAAAAAAGTACCGATGACGCTGCCTACGGCCAGAAACTCGAGCAACACGGTGCGGTTGCCCTCTTCCACCGGAAAGAACGCGTACAGCATCATGCCCGAACGCGACCATACGAACAGGATAACCATTAGGATCAACGCGTATACCGCAATCTGACCCAGATCTTTGAGCATGTGCGCGAACGAACGCCGGAATCCGGGTGGGCGGCCGTTTTCCAGGTCCTTGCTGACCGAATGCAAACCAATGGCCAATAACGGCGCAATGAAAATGAAGCCGGAAAGAAACGAGGCCAACAGGGCAAACTTGCCCAGCCACCAGGCGAACAAGGAAACGCCCCAGCTGACCACAAAAATAATCAGCCCGTAGCTTAGGGCAATACGCGGCACCCGCATGAAGTCGCGCCAACCGGCCGCCAACCAAGCAAATGCGGCGTTCCAAGGCAGCACTCGGCATTCGGCCACAAACGGCAGCGTGTTCGGTTCGGTTGCCATCACTGTGCGCTAGCCATTGAACAACACGCTGCAACAGGTCACTGCGCCTTCGGCTTTCTGCAGCTCCGAGACATCCACCGTTAGCACCGAAAAACCCCGTGCCACCAACAGGTCCTGCGTTTGCGGAAAGCCGGTGGGCATAAGAATAGCTTCGGGAAGGCGCACCACATTGGCCGCATGCGGCTCGCTGCTGGCCACATTCAATTGTTGGTAGTCTTTGAAATACGCTGCCTGCACCCACTCGGGATTGATCAGCACGGTGTCGTCGGACAAGGCGGTTACTGCCGATTTGAGATGCAGACATTCCTGCATGGGCACGGCGGTTACCGTGTATCCGAACGGCTTCAGGATACTGGCGAGTTGATCGATGGCAGCCTGGTTGCTGCGCTTCGATAAGCCCACAAACACACGCTTGCCGATGCGCAGTACATCGCCGCCATCGAGTGTACCGGGCGCCACGATATCAGCCACGGTTTCCCGGCAGTGGTGCACAGCCGAGGCGATGGCCTGCACTTCCATGCGCCGGCTGGCGGCACCCGGGCGGGTCAGCACGGCCAACTCATCGAACAGCAACACGGTATCTTCCACAAACACCGAATCCGCTAACTCGGGCAAGGCCGGTAAGGCAATCACATCCACGCCGGCTTCAATCAGGGCACCTACATAGGCCATATGCTGTTGTTGGGCAAGGGCCACATTGATCGGTTCGCGGCCAATGAAACTCAGCTCGCAATTGGCGAAGGCGGGGCTGACGGCACGGCAGAAGGCGCGCAGGCTGTTCATTGCGGCAGGATTTTCCAGAAGATGCCTTTCGGTAATTTCACCGAGGTTAAGGGTTTGCGTTGCGAAGCAGGCAAATTGCCCTTCAGCATTTCGCGGATATCTCCC
>JAHEBG010000338.1 GCA_024642445.1 Gammaproteobacteria bacterium
CGAAAGCGAGTATAAATTCAGCTACGGTCACGATTAATCTCTCTTGCGGCATAACGCCTGAATTAAGCGGCAGCCGCCGCGAATGCTTCTATTTTAATCATGTTTCGGGGCGGCTGTCCGCTTGAATGATTAGTTAGACCCCATTACGGCTGACATTCAGCTCTAACTGATGTTATGACATCATTGGCAACTGCGATTTGCATCCAGCAAGCTGATTCTGAACTTGGGTACTCCATAAAAGTGCCATCTTCTCGATCTGCAACAAGTGGTGGACCATACTTTGTATTTGCCACTGCAAATGGCGTCCCCGGGCAAATGCCCGAAGGCGAGCAATACAGTTTTGCTGTGCTCAATATCTCACCAACAAGCCGACCCTCACCTAACCAAATAGTCATGCCCGAATACTCCAAACGGATACTAAGAAAATCACCTGTATCTACAATGTGATTCGGATTTCCGAGCTTACTGATAACGTCAGATTCCGTGTCGCCGAGAGAAATGCCGCCAAGTGATAGTTCTTGGTCAGAAATAAGCGATGGCTCTGCTGCAAGTGCGCAACTACTGGCAAGTGCGAATATTGCAATACAGAGAAATCTCATAATGGGGTCTAACGCCTGAATTAAGCCGCGCCGTTCGCGGCTTTTCTACGCCAAGTATTGCTCAGTTTTGGCAGACATTCAATGCGCCGGGTACGGCGTCGGCTTGAATGATTAGTTAGATGCTTTTTCTTGATTAAAGGGTTTGGGTGCAAATGGGTTTTAGGAGTGTCATAACTATCCCCGGATTGCCAAGTTCAATGACTCTATCAGCGCCGCCGTTTGCTCCGTACCCCTGAATCGAATTGGTACCGCCCCATGTATAAGTGAGTAGCTTTGGTGAATCGCCGCTTATATTAAACAATGATATTTTGACGAACTCGCCAACAAATTTTGATTTTTCGGCTTGTTCTTTATAGAAGTCTTGATCTGCAGGCTCAATTTTAATGCCGAGCTTAAATCCATTGGGAAGCACGACGGACTTAATTTCATCTGAAGTAACCGCCCAAGAATTTATACTCTTTCCGCTTACAGAAAGCATAACCATTTGATCGCGGCTACCAGTGTCAGAATTGCAGGCATTAGCAGGCTGTACTGTGATTGCAGCAGAAAAACCTAAAAGCAGTGTGCTGAGTAAGGGTTTCATAGCGGTGAACTCCTATATGCGGATTGGCGTGATGGAGAAAAGCATCTAACTTCTAGTAGACGGCTATGTAGCCGGTTAAAGCTATTAGATAGGATTATGAGAAAGGTTTCAATAAGAAAAAACCTCGGTAAATCAGCGTTGTTTTCCTATGGGCGGCCATTGCAGACTTTGCAACAGTAGGGGCTGTATCAGGTATTGGAGCCCCGGTATGGATTATCACGGTAGAAAAACCCCGTTAGCGCCAGTGGAGCCGCAGGCGAGGCCGCCGCGCCTGTTGGAAGAAGTTCGCAACAGAATGCGACTAAAACACTACAGTGTGCGTACAGAAAAGGTGTATCTGTACTGGATACGCCGGTATATTTTGGAAAACGGCAAAATTCACCCGCGTGAATTAGGCGGGCTGGCGGTAGAGGGTTTCTTGTCGAAATTAGCCACCAAAGACCGGGTGTCGGCCAGCACCCAGAACCAAGCCTTGTCGGCCATATTGTTTCTGTACCGCGAGGTCTTGGCCATTCAATTGCCGTGGATGGAAAATGTGGTGCGCGCCAAGCACTCGCAGAAGCTGCCGGTGGTTTTATCCAAAAACCAGACCATGTTTGTATTGTCAAAGCTCTCGGGCCGCGAATGGTTGGCCGGCAGTTTGCTGTACGGTGCCGGCTTGCGGCTCATGGAGTGCCTGCGTCTGCGGGTGAAAGACATTAATTTTGAACGCAACGAAATCACCGTGCGCGACGGCAAAGGCGGCAAAGACCGCAAAACCGTGTTGCCGTTCAGCCTGAAACCGCATCTGCAAAGGCAGGTAGAGGCCACCAAAGCCGTGCACGCCAACGATCTGGCCGACGGCTACGGCGCGGTCTCTCTGCCGTACGCCTTGGCCCGCAAATACCCACGGGCCGAGATCGATTTCGGCTGGCAATACCTATTTCCGGCCTCGCGCCGGGGCATCGATCCGTTCGATGGCCGTGAAAAACGCCACCATATTGATGAAAAGGTTCTGCAACGCGCCGTGCGCAGCGCGGCCCAACGCGCCGGCTTGCCTATGCCGGTGTCTCCACACACCTTTCGGCATTGCTTTGCCACCCATCTGCTCGAGGCCGGTGCCGACATACGCACCGTGCAAGAG
>JAHEBG010000339.1 GCA_024642445.1 Gammaproteobacteria bacterium
CTGGCACAGGGTAGGTTGAAAGAAGCTGAGAGCTATTACAGATTGCAAGAAGAAGCGATGCGACGGAACCAGAAAGAAGACCCTGGTAATGTCAAGTGGAAAGAGGTGCTCGCGGATACAAAGCGGTTCCAGGCTAGAGTGCAGGCTATGTTAGGTAAGTGGCAACAGGCCTGGGCTTCTGCGCTTGAAACCTCTCAGATCACTGCCGAGCTGACTGCTTTGGATCCCAAAAATATTTATTGGTCCAATTGGCATGGCCAATCCATTTTATTGTTGGCCCAATTAGCGAATCGAAACGGGCAGGATGCACAAGCCTATGCCGATAAAGCACAGTTCATCATCGGCAATGCCCGCACTCAGGAGCCCTCAGATGAAAGTGTTGCGCTTACGTTGGCGAATACCAGAAACTTCCAAGCGCAACTTGCCCTGCTGAAAGGCGATGCTAGGGTCGCATTGGGCCATACGCAAGCGGCTTTGGATGCAATGGCGCCATTTTGGAAAGCTGAACGGAAGGAAGAGCTCCGCATAGTTTTAGCCGAAGCCTATTGGCTCAAGGGTCAGGCCTTTCAGGTTGTGGGTGATGACGCCAAGGCCGAAGGGCATTGGCAAGAGGCTTTGGCGCTGCTGAATGAAGGGAATTCTGAGAATCCACCGTTTCTTCGCCTTGAGATGCTGGAGCGGACATTGACTAGCCTTGGCCGTCAGGACGAAGCAAAAGTTCACATTAAGCGACTTGAACAATACGGGTTTGTGCCATTGCAGTCTTACCCATAATTTTTCTTGGTTTTCCCCACGAAACATATGCCACAATGAACAGGCTTCAATACAGTTAAGCGATTTGATTTTTTTCTACGTATTAATTTAGGAGAATCACTTTATGTCAAATAATACCCCGGATATCACGCTCACCATATCGTCTGATAATCCTGCGCCTTCCGGCTATACGCCCTCCGGCTTTTTGAATTACTCTTACAAGTATACGGGCGGCAATGACGGCGCTGGCGCAATAATAGGAAAGGATAATGACGGCGCTGTTAATGTTAACTTGACTTTGGCTACAGCCGTATCCATGTCTATCAGTAGCGTTAGTTTCTTTACGGTTGACGGAAACGGAAACAAAACGCCATACACTGGTCCTGAGCTAGGGTGGAATCCGGACAATCAGCAGCCGGTCACTTCCGGAAAAATCAAAGATAAAATGGACAATGTCCAAGACTATTATTACAGCGTGTTGGTTAGCGTGCCTCTTGTGGGTGAATTTACCTGTGATCCGCCCATAAAGAATGAAACATAATGAAATTAAAGCCCGCAACTGCGGGCTTTTTTATAGGGTATGCCACAGACTGTAGCCACTGGCACCCATAATCAGCAGGCCCACTGCGAACATCATTGGCCGGTGCGGTACATGCTTGGCAATGTAACCCGCCAGTGGCGCAGCCAAGACACCGCCCAAGGCCAGCGCCAGAACAATGTTCCAATGCTGCAAGCCGATGGTGGCGATGAATACCGCCGATGAGGTGAGTGTTACAAAAAATTCCACGGCGTTTACGGTGCCAATGGTGTAACGGGTATGGTTGCCGCGCGCCAATAAAGTGGACGTCACAATCGGGCCCCAACCGCCGCCGCCGATGGCATCGATCAATCCGCCGAAAAAGCCCAGCGGCCCTACGCGTTTTTCCACATGCAGCGGCGCAATTTCCTTAAGCGACTTCGCCAGCACATACAGGCCCATCAGTACCAAATAGGCTGCCACAAACGGTTTGATGGCATCGCCCGGAATGGCGGTCAGCACGTACGCGCCCAGCGCCGCGCCCAGCATGCCGGGAATCACCAGGCGTTTGAACAGCGGGCTATGCACATTGCCAAAATGGTGGTGCGAAACTGCGGAAGCGCCGGTGGTGAAGGTTTCGGCAAAATGTACGGTGGCACTGGCGGTAACCGGCGATACACCGGAGGCCATCAGGAATGAGGTGGCGGTCAGCCCATAGGCCATACCCAAGGCGCCGTCCACCATCTGCGCTGCAAAGCCGATGGCCATATACAGCGCGAAGGTTTGGTCGATGAAGTCGGGCATGGGAATGCTCTAAGGGGGGAGTGCTTGCCAAAACCCAACGCACGGGCGATGCTAGGGAACAGTCATTGTAGCCGGAATCCATGGACAGATACGACCGCATTTTTGCCCTTCACAAACGCCTGAAAGCCGCGCGCTATCCGGTAGCTGCCGCCGCTCTGGAAGAGGCCTTGGCCTGTTCGCGCGCCACCTTGTACCGCGATGTGGCGTTTTTGCGCGATGTTT
>JAHEBG010000340.1 GCA_024642445.1 Gammaproteobacteria bacterium
ACCACACAATGCCCGGCCGTATTTCAAGAATGGCTAAAACCCACACATCCTGGTCACTGAACTGAGGCAGTTTGATTTGCTGTGCTTGCGCCTTAGGCCGATAGGCATAAACACCCGATTTATCGGTGCCCACCCAGAGGGTGCCGTCTTTGCTGAGGCCCAATGCGGACAGATCGGTTATACCGGCCATTGCCTTTACAGGCTGCAATTGCGGGTTCCCGTTGCTATCGATTCGAGATGCAAACAAGCCCTTGCCTGTTGCCACCCACAGCGTGCCGTCGGTGGACATCTGTATTGCGCTTATCCAATTGGTTTTGTCGCCCAGGCTTAGCGTGTCAACCTTGTTGTTTTTGGTTTGCCAAACATAAAGTGTCTGCCAGTTGCCGGCATAGACAGTATCGTTTTGCGGGTTAAAGGCCAGAAAGTCGATACTGACGTCACCTATGGGCTTCAGGCCTTCTTTTTTCAGAGTCAAGGTTCCGGCCGGTATGGTGTAAAGGCCATTTGATGTGCCAACCCAAACCCGGCCATTGCGGTCGTTATGTACCGTAAAGATATCGGGGCTCTGAGTTGATTCGGCGGCACTGAAACTCGCTTGCTTCAAGCTATAGCCGTCCCATCGCCACAGGGTATAGTCAGACACGGTCCAGATGAATCCGTCCTGGTCTTGGGCAAAGGCGCGGATCGGCCCGTCGAGGTGCTGATCTTCGCTTTCAATAATCTGGAAGTGTGGCTGACTCAGCGCTTGCCAGCGTGAATTATCGTTGACGACTGCCACTGCGTAGCCCGCCCATATACAAGCGGCTACGAAACAAACCAGTGTTTGAATTGCCCTGTCGCGTACCAACAGAATCACCCTCCTTAATGAATCGACCTAGTTTGAGCTGATGGCAGAGCTTTTGCAAATTCAAGGCTAGGCAGCAAGGCCCAGCCCCTCACAAAGTGTGAATTGCATCACATTAGCCCTTTTTAGCCGAGGAATAGACCTAAACATCTGGCGACAAAGGGCACAAATCTAGGCAAAGCGCGGTTTTTTGTTATATTGATACAGTATCGGGGCCAGAATTGGCGTTTCCGTTTTTCAGGGGAAAATATTATGCAAAAAAATATGGGCAATACACTGTCGAAAACAGTGAAGTGGAGCGCCATTTTAGTGGCTGCTATTTTTGTAGCCGCGTGCTCGGATAAAACCGAAGAAAAATCAGGTGCAGACAACCAGCCGAAGGTGCAGGCGCAAAAGCCACAGACCTCGATTGATCGCCTGATTCAGTGGCCAGAAAAAGATTTGCGCCAGAAAGCGAGACAAGCAGTGATGGACCAGCACTGGTACCGCCCGCCGGGCGACAGTGCCCTCGAGTACTATCTGGCGCTTAAGCTGAAATTGAAAACGCCGGATGAATCCGTTGAAACGGCGTTGATGGATATTCTTCCGTATGCGGTTATCGGCATGGATCAAGCCATTGTACGTTTTGAAGACAAAGAAGCACTTCGCCTGGAAGGCTTGATACGCATGGCAGATCCGAATGCGCCGGCGTTGGCTCGCGTCAAAACCGACCTGGAAAAAATGAAAGCACGCCAACAGCAGGCCGCTGCCGATGCCGCGGATGCTGAAAAGAAAAAGGCGGCGGATGAAGCCAAGGCCTTGACTGATGCAGCCAAAGCCAAAGAAGACGCGGCACGTAGAACACGCGAAGAAAGTGCGCCCCAACCCGCACCGGTGGTTCAGGCCCCGCCCGTAGTGCAAGCACCGGTAGTACAAGCACCTGCTCCGCCGCCGGTTCAGGCGCCACCGCCGGTAGTCCAGCAGCCAGCGGCAAAGCAACCGGTTACGCCTATCAGTACGCCAGAGCCGGATTATCCGCGTGAAGCCTTGCTGTCCGGAACCAAAGGTCAGGTGGTGGCTGAGATCCGTATCAACGGTGCCGGCGATGTCACTGAAGTCCGGATTATCAGCGCCTCACCACGCAATGTCTTCGATCGCACTGTCATCAATACGGTGAAACGTTGGAAATACCGTGGCAACGGCGATCCAACCACGGTGCGCAGGACCTTCGTATTCAATTGATGGAGCGTGTCCGTTTTGCATTGGAAGGTGAATTCGTAGAGCTCAATCAGCTGCTCAAGCTGGTTGGGCTATGCGACAGCGGAGGCATCGGAAAACAGATTGTTGCCAGTGGCAGAGTAACGGTCGATGGCGCCACGGAATTGCGTAAAACCGCCAAAATTCGATCAGGCCAGTGTGTGCAACTCGAGGGCGTGGAAATTCACGTGGATTAACGGCCTGCTCTTTTCGCC
>JAHEBG010000341.1 GCA_024642445.1 Gammaproteobacteria bacterium
ATGGACTATACTAAATACTCAAATTCAGCGGCCTGAGCACAGGCTGTGGTAGCCAACAATAAAGGAATCTTATGGCCTTCACTTACGATCCTATCTGGAAAAAAATTACCCCGGAAATTTCGAAAGAAATCATTGCCTTCTGGACTGAAGAAAATGCCCTGCCGAAAACGGAAAAACCGGAAACGCGTGCACAGCAAGCTGTGGTTGCCATGCGTGATGACGAAGGTAAAATTGCCGCTGTATGTACGTCTGTAGTGCGCGTTACACCGCGCCTGCGTCAGCCATTGTATTACTACCGCACATTTTGTTCGCCAAAACACCGGGGTAACCATACCGTTCAGAGCATGGTGGAAGAAGCCAAAAAAGTGTTGTATGCCTACAACAAAGACCTTCAGCCGCCCGAGGCCATTGGGGTAATGGTTGAACTGGAAAACAACCAACTGGTTTCCCAGTATGTACATGCACAGCACAAGGCCACAAATTTCACCTTTGTTGGCTATTCTCAGCGGGAATTCCCAATCTTCGTGCATTATTTCGAAGGCTTTGCACTCCAGCCACCGGCAGCGTTGCCAAAGCGGCCAATGGCACAACGTCAGGGTCCACGACAAGGCCAGAGTCCAGCGCAAGGCCAGCAACGCCGCAGGCCGCCTCAGGCAGATGGCGGCGGTCAAGCCAACTAAGCCTCTATAAAAAACCCCGCATAATAGCGGGGTTTTTTATTCTGCACGCAACGCGTATTATTTCTTCGGCGCGGGCGTAGCACTCATTTTTCCAACAAAATCCAGATACTCGCGGAAACTCAGCTTCTGATCTTTGTTGGCATCATAATCGGAAAAGCGCGGCTTCACGCCGGTGGCTTGTTTAACCGCAGGCAGCATGTTGAATTCTGTGGATTCAAGCGCACCATTCTTATTGGCATCAACTGAGCGGAAAATTCCATTCAAGCGCTGCAGCACCATGGCTTGTCGGCGTTCAGCCACAACCCCTTGCTTGAACTCCTCATAACTCAGCTGGTTGTTTTTGTCTTTATCCAGACTCTTGAACATGGCATCAATACCCTGCTCAATGTTATTGGCCTGCGGTGCCGCCTCCGCTTTCTTTGGTGGCGTACTTTGGGCCAATACTGCGCCGGAAAGGCCAAGAAACAAAGCTGCGGTTAATGTGGTTTGAAAGGTACGGTTCATGTGGCAGCATCCTCTGGGGTGGGTATGGCCGAATCAAAGGTGATCAATTCACGGATTTCGGCCGTGCGCAGACCCACCATCATCGGGTTACGGACGCCGGGCAGGAAGCTGATATCGAAGATTTCACTGATGTCGCCCTCGAAACGGATCCATTGCAATACATCTCCGTTGGTCAGCGACACGATCTGCACGCCGCACCATGCGTCGGCATCACGCTTGCTCAGTTCGTCATCCAGTTCCAGTCCGGAAAAACGTCCATTACGTGCCTTGGACAAGCCAACTGCGGCAACGTTCCCGATCATTGACAGACCACGCAGGAATCCAGGGCAGAAGGTAAAGGGTACAAAGGCTTTTTTCTCGAAATCCACCCAGCCCAAGTGGCCGGTACCGGCGTTCAGTACCCACAGCTTGCCGTTATGCCAACGTGGTGAATGCGGCATGGACAAGCCCTCGCAAACGATTTCGTCGGTTTCTACGTCGATAATGACGCCACCGTCTTTACGACGATCACGCCATCCATCCACGGCATCGCTGCGGCAGACCGCAGTCACGTATTTTGGTTCGCCGTCTTTCATGGCCAGGCCATTCAAATGACAGCGATCTTCGGGTGCCAACTTACTGATGAATTTCGGTTTCCAAATGGCTTTGAAGCTGTGCACCAGATCCAATTCGGCTAGACAGGAATATTTGGTGTTAACGAACACCACCTTGCCGTTTTTCCGAATGCCCAGTTCGTGGATATCCAGATCTCCGATGGTCTGGGCATTGCGCGGCACATAGCAGCGATCGAAGACGTTGTGGATCACCTGATTTTTTCGCAGCACATTTTCAAATCGCCATAACTGGTATAAGCCGCCTAGAAAAATACGCTGGGTGTTGCCCACAATTCCCATGGCCCGCTCGAAGATGCGCTCAAAGAACGAAACACGCCCGGAGGGATCGCTGCCCACCAGATATACGCGGCCGGTTTGATACGAGGTAATGGCTAGCGATATTTTATTGCCTGCCAACCAAGCGCCCATACCGCGCGAACAGCTTTTTTCTACTTTCAGTTGGGTAATATCTTTGGGCTTGTTTTCGCTGTCTGCCGGTGGCGTTTCGGCA
>JAHEBG010000342.1 GCA_024642445.1 Gammaproteobacteria bacterium
CTCGTACACCACCGGTAAAAATGCCACCGACAGCGCGATGATCATCGATGCCATGGATCTGCTGTACACCGGGACATTCGACGGTTTCTGCCTGGTATCCAGCGACAGCGATTTCACCCGACTGGCCTCACGCCTGCGCGAATCCGGTCGGCGGGTATATGGTTTTGGTGAAATGAAGACCCCCAAACCGTTCGTTTCGGCCTGTGACCGTTTCATTTATACCGAAGTGTTCAGTGCCAAGCGCGAAGACGCGCCGGCGGCCAGCATTAAACCCAAAACCGCCAGCCAGCTGAAAAACGACAGCCACCTGACCCGACTGTTGCGTTCCGCGGTTGAGGCCGCCTCCGACGAGGCCGGCTGGTCGCATCTGGGCGCTGTCGGTGCGTTCATCAGCAAAACCGCGAACGACTTCGATCCACGCAACTACGGCTTTGCCAAGTTGAGCGATTTGTTCACGGCCGTGGGCCTATTCAAAATCGAGCGTCGCGACAATGCGGTGTATGTAAGGGACGGGCGCGCCAAAAAATAAAGGCCTGTGCTCAGCGCCTAATCCGTTGCCATAGGCCGTCAACGGCAAACACCGCCGCCGCAATGGCCAGAGCCAAGGCCCAAGCGAGGGTTTCCGAAGACACCCCGGCCAAAACATCGCCAAGCACCGTTTTCAGTGCCGAGAACGCCGCACCCAAGCCCAGCGGGGCCAACCAAACACCCACTACCAAGCCCAACACAAACAAGGTACCGGGCATCAAAAACAGCCATTTCGAACTGTTGCTTTCCGTCGGCTTCCAAACCGTGAGTACCGAACCCGGTACCGGTGGCAATGGCTCATTGCGGAACGCGGCTTTCAACACCGCATCAAACGGATCAGAGTGCGACATGCGTGTTCTCCATAGGGGTGAGTGCGGCTTTTAGCCGGGCGCGCCCGCGGTTCAAGTGGGATTTTACGGTACCTTCCGGGCAGTCCATGATCTGGGCAATTTCGGCAACAGCCAAACCATCACGGTAATGCAGGCCCAGTACCGTGCGTGGCAGGCTTGGCAACTGCTCAATAGCGTCATGCAAGCATTGCAGCTGTTCGGCATCGGCATGGTCGCGCTGCACGTCCTCACCGGAGCCGATGGCTTGGAATGCCATGTCAGGCTCCTGATCGCCCGGCAAATCAATGCGTAACTTGCGTTTCTGTGCCATGCGCAGTGCCACTGAAAATGCCACCCGCCCAATCCATGTGCCCAACGTGCTTTCGCCACGGAACTGATGCAGGCTCTGGTGAACACGAAGAAACACCTCCTGACAGCAGTCTTCGGCCTCCTGCCGTTGCTGCAGCATGCGCCAAGACATATGCCAGACCAGGCCCTGATGGGCTTTGACGATTTCCGCAAACGCCACGGCGTTGCCGCCGCGTGCGCGTTCGGCAAGGGCAAGATCACGCTGCCAATCGGGATTGCTGTGTTCCATTAGCTTATTAGATACCGAATTTACGCTTAAGGTTGCAGCCAAGGTAAATTTTGCGCAAGATGGCCACAGTACGCTTTTCAAGCCGGCGATGCATCCCCTCTTCCATCCTTAATACCTGGGAACTTTCGGACATGCTGCAGGCCATCGACAACATATTGCTGAAACCGGTTCCGATTTCAGCTGTCCGCGGCTGGCGTCGATTCCTTCTGGAGTTTGGGTATTTCGGCATCAAGGAGGCGCGTGCCTGCCTGTTTGCCGGCCTGTTTTTTGCCGCCGTATTCCTGATGCCCCGTGCAGGCTTGTTTGGTCTGCCGCGCTACGATGTTCTTCTGCTATTTGCACTCTCGGTACAAACCTGGATGCTGTGGCGAAAACTGGAGACCTGGGACGAATTCAAGGCCATTGGCCTGTTCCATGCCATCGGATTTGCGCTGGAAGCATTCAAGGTTTCAGGCGGCATCCAATCCTGGAGCTACCCCGACTTCGCCTACAGCAAGGTGCTCGGTGTGCCGCTGTTTTCAGGTTTCATGTACGCCGCGGTGGGTAGCTACATCATTCAGGCCTGGCGGCTTTTGGATATCCGCATTCTGCACCACCCTCCGTATTGGATGGCAGGCACCATTGCCCTGCTCATTTACGCCAATTTCTTCAGCCATCACTACATTGGCGACTACCGTTGGTACTTGGCCGCATGTGCGCTGGGCCTGTATGCGCGCGCCGAGGTGGTGTTCCGGCCTTACGACAAAGAGCGGCGCATGCCGCTGTTGATCGGTTTTGTATTGACCGGCTTCTTCATTTGGCTGGCGGAAAACCTCAGCACCTTCTTTGGCAT
>JAHEBG010000343.1 GCA_024642445.1 Gammaproteobacteria bacterium
TTCATAACGAAGAATGGGTGTTAAAACATCCTGTATCGGTCGAAGATCGGAGCTGTTGAACATTAAGGCATAACGAATACAGGCTTTGCCTTGGGATTTGAAAGTCTCAGGGATGCCATCAAGCCATTGCTGACTGGCAACATCTTGGTCAAGGTAGGCATTCAGCGAAAAGGGTAAATCACTCATTTGTTTTCCTTATTATTGAAATACGGCCGTCTCGTTCCGGCCTGTCATCTATTGCACAGGTAAGGAGTCGTTCTACGAACATAACCCTGTCAAATAGCTGCCGGTGTTGTATTTATGCGCATCACCGCCGGCTGGACACCTACAATATGAGTTTAAAGTGGGGTGGTCTCATAAAGTGAGACTGAATTTCAAAATGCTGCCTGACTACAGAAGTTAAGTGGTTCTGTAAGACCGGTGATATACCGATGGGCTGGATATGCGGTGCCTATCCGATACACTGGCAGATAGGGGCGTTCAAGCAGTTTGTTCATGACCGGCCACCAGGCTATAGGATTAAACAGCCAACCAAAAACCCCCGCTTTCGCGGGGGTTTCATTTGGTGGAGGTGGCGGGAGTTGAACCCGCGTCCGAAAGTGCGCCATTTCCAGCACTACATGCTTAGTTCGTTGTTCATTCTCGTTGGCAGGCAACACAACGTACGAGGCACACCTGCAAACATACCCGCTTTATTTAATCCGAAACTGACGGGTCGCCATCTCGAACGATTCCATGATAATGACCCTACACCGACAAGCATGGACACAAGTGGGTTCGGGGCAAGCCTTAAGCGGCTAGTGCGTAGTTGTCGTCGTTGGCAACTAGAGTTTTGCTACTGGATTTACGAGGAAAGTCGCCCCCTCGGCATGCGCCAAATAATTTTGCTACCCCCGTCGAAGCCAGAACACCCCCGAAAGTGGAACAAATTCATCCAACAAGCCCAGTATGGTGCCAGCGGCCCGCGAACACAAGGCCAAGCTTGAATTCTGGCTGAACCGAATTCCCGAATGCTTGCATGCGCGCGGGCTTTGGCCTCTAATGGAATGCACCCCTTTGGTGCCATGGAGTTGATGATGAACGCTATTCAATCCGTTTCAACCGCCGCTTTGGCATTGGCATTGGCTCTGGCCATGCCGGCGCAGGCCGACAAACCCGAGCATGCCGGAAAGCCCGATAAACAGATGGGCAAAGGCCATGACGGTGGCGATAAACGCCACAAAGACAATGCCGGCGATAGCCTGCAGCGCGCCATCGTTGATCGGCTGGTGCTGGACCGTTACGGCAAGCAATACAAGGTGAAAGGCCATAAGCCACTGCCACCGGGTATTCGCAAGAATCTGGCACGTGGCAAGCCCATTCCGCCCGGCATTGCCCGCACCCGTTTGCCGCAGGGCTACGTAGACCGTCTGCCGCGCTATCAGGGCTACGAATGGCGCGGTTACGGCTCGGATTTGGTGCTAGTGCATCTGCTTAGCGATAAAATCGCCGATGTGCTGGTAGACGCCTTGCTGTAAACCAGCGATTGTGAAAAAGCCCCGCAGTGCGGGGCTTTTTTTGTTCAGGCGTATTTGTTTTTGGAACGCATGGCCTGTTGTTTGTCGCGTTGCCAATCGCGGTCTTTGCTGGCTTGGCGTTTGTCGTGGTCTTGTTTGCCTTTGGCTAAGGCAATTTCCAGCTTCACCTTATTGCCTTTCCAGTAGCAGGCGGTGGGGATCAGGGTGTAGCCGTCGCGTTCCACTTTGCCGATTAATTTGTCGATTTCAGCGCGGTGCAGCAACAGCTTGCGTGTGCGCCGGTCATCGGCAATCACATGGGTGGAAGCCTGCAACAAGGGCGTTATCTGCGCGCCAAACCACAGAATCTCGCCTTTTTTCACCACGGCGTAGCTTTCGCTCATGGCCAAGCGCCCGGCGCGCATGGCTTTTAGTTCCCAGCCCTGCAGGGCAATGCCGGCCTCGTAGCGTGCTTCAAGGTGGTACTCGTGGCGCGCAGTCTTGTTCAGCGCAATGGTCTTCTGGCCTTGGCTTGCGCTCTGTTTATCGGTATTCTTCTTACTCATTCGGCTATTGTCGCCGATTTCGCCAAGCGCAGGAACCTCATGCCGCAAATACAACGCCACGCGCTGGTCCGGCATTCGGCCAAACGCATGTTCGATCTGGTCAATGCCGTACAGCGCTATCCCGAATGGTTTGCCTGGTGCAGCGCGTCGGAAGTGCTTGAGCAGTCCGATAACCTGATGCGGGCCCGGCTGGAATTGCGTATTGCCGGCATCCGCAGCGCGT
>JAHEBG010000036.1 GCA_024642445.1 Gammaproteobacteria bacterium
TGATGCCCTGCTTGCCTTCAACAAACAGCTGCACCGGTTTGTTGGCGATATAGGCACGGTTGGCCTCAGCCAACTGCTGGGCCAATTTGGCGATATCGCAGCTGCCCATGCCGCGTTCATTGCGCGACAACATCAACAACGCGGTGGTCAGGTCGGTACACTGCAATGCCGCCCGATCGATGCGCAACAGGCGCTGACGCATTTTTTCACTGAGCTCGGGGTTGGCCAGCAACAGCTCGGTGGCGCCCCGGATGACTGCCAGTGGCGTGCGTAGTTCGTGACTGACATCGGCGTTGAATTCGCGGTCGCGGCGAACGATTTGGGTCATCCGGCTGGAGTAGTCGTCCAGAGCTGAGGCCAGCTGGCCGACTTCATCTTCGGGAAACAACGGCGCCAACGGCGGCGTATTTTCTTTATCGCCCATAATGCGCAAACGCCGGGCCAACTCCAATACCGGGCTGATGATTCGCGAAGACGACCAAATGCCAATGAGCCAGGCCAACAAGGAAAACACGGCAATGGCGCCGATGACCAATAGTACGAGGCGTTGCTCGCTCAAGCTGGCACTGGTCACGTCGTAGCGCACATAGCTCACCAAGTCGGCATCGCGGCGGATGGCGTACTTGTAACGGTGCATCTGACCATTGCTGTCGACTTCCTCGACATCGTACACGCCGGTTTTTAGGTTTTGTAGCGCCAACGGCATTTTATAGGCATTGCGCGTGCTCCAGATTTTCGCCGAGAGCATGGAAAACGTGGCGGTGCCCTGGGGATTGGTTCGGACCTGATCGACGAAATTATCGACTTCGCGCTGCAGCGTACTCTCAATCAGCTGGCCTTCCAGTTTTGACCGAAGATACAACGAAGAAACGGCAAACAGCGCCGTAAGCCCGAAACCGAGCAGAAAAAAGGAAAATATGATCCGGGTACGGAGTCTACGCCGATACTGCATCGGGATCGACGATCCGGTAGCCGATGCCATGACGCGTTTGAATCAGAGCCGTGGGAAACGGCTTGTCGATGGCTGCGCGCAGGCCATGGATATGGACACGCAAGCTGTCGGAATCCGGCAACTCTTCGCCCCAGACCTTGGTTTCCAGTTCGTTACGGGTCACCACCGAAGGTGAGGATTCCATCAATGCCTGCAGGATTTTCAAGGCGGTAGGGTTGAGCTGGATGGATTCTCCGCCACGGTGCACTTCCAGGGTATCCAGATTGAATTCCAGATCGGCGATATTGAGAATGCGCGAATGGCTGACTTTGGTACGTCGCGCCAATACCTGCAAACGCGCCTCCACTTCCTGCAAAGCAAACGGCTTCACCAGGTAATCGTCGGCACCGGAATCGAAGCCGGCCAATTTGCTTTCCAAGGAATCGCGAGCGGTCAGCATCAAAACCGGCGTTTGTTTTCGGCCTTCCACGCGCAGCTTCCTGCAGACCTCGATGCCATCAATACCCGGCAGATTGAGATCGAGCACGATGGCATCGAAATCATTGACCACCGCCAAGTGCAGACCGGTGACACCGTCGGCGGCATAATCCACGGTATGGCCGCGGTCCTCAAGATAATCGCCGAGGTTGGCGGCGATATCCCGATTGTCTTCAATGACCAGTAAGCGCATTAGAAATCAGTTACCGGACACGCTAGATGATTGCTGGCGCTGTCCGGCCAAATCGCGCTGGGTACGTTCAAAAGAACGTTTGCGGGCAGCAGCCGTGATGCAGATACGCTTCTTCATGTTCGTACCCGGCGGGGTTTCAAAGGTGCAGACCAACTTGCTGTCGGCATAGGATTGTTTCAAAACGGCATTGATGGCGTCCTGAATTTTCATGCCCTGCTCGGCAGAGACGGTGCCAGCTTCCAGCATGGCAAACTGACTGTTCAGTTTTTCACGGCTGTCTTTGGATGTTTCGGCGTACTCGATGCCGGCCAATTTGGTGTCTATATGTTGTTTCTGCTGGGCAAAATTGCCGGCAGCGAAATTGAATTGAACTGCCTCAGTATCAAGCGCCTTGCCGGCGTTTGCCGAAGAGGCTGCAAGAAATAATGCGCTGGATAAAAGTAATGCTTTCATAACGTGCTTGCCTTTTAAATTACCGCTATCAATCGGATACATCATAGAATTTTCCCCTATCGGCAGAATACCACTTTTGTCCTGGCGGTGACAAAAAACCCGACAAGCCGTTTCCAGCTTGCCGGGTCAGGGCTGTAATGCACCGATTACCATAACCGGTTGGTTGCTGACGAGGCGCGCAAACCGAAGCAATGGTTGGATAAGGCTAGTCGCGTAACCGTTAAATTTATGTTAATTCTGCCTGATGATTTGGTTATTCACCCAGGGCAAATTTCAATTTTGACGGGTTTCGAGCAAATCCAGGATTTTTCCTGCCACATCCACCCCGCTTGCCGCCTCCAAAGCCTCAAATCCGGGGCAGGCATTGACCTCCAGCAACAAGGGTCCGTGGTGAGATATCAGGATATCGACCCCCGCGATTTCCAGCCCAATACAGGCCGCTGCGCGTATTGCCAATGCCTCCAGTGCCGGTGACAGTGTGATGGCTGAAGCTTTCGCGCCCAAATGCCGGTTGGCTCTGAACTCGCCGTCTTGGGCAATGCGCTGCATGGCAGCCACGGCGACACCGCCCACAATGAAAACCCGTATATCGCGGCCGGCACTTTCTGCAATGAAATCCTGTAATGCGAATGCCACATTGGCTTCGAACAATTGTTGCATGTGCTGCCATGCCGAATCCGGATCCGAGTGCAGACTCACGCCGTCGCCTTGCGCGCTGTCGTTACGCTTGATTACCTGCGGCCAAGACAATTCCATGGCCATGAATGTGGCATGGGAAATGCGCTGCGATACAAACACCGTGCCCGGCATGGGCAAGGCTTCGCGCTTGAATACACTTGCGCTGTCCTGTTTTGAACGCGCCAAGGCCATAGCCTCGACACGATTGCAAACGGCAATGCCTGCCTGTGCATAAGCCATCAGCGCAGCCTGCCCTTGTGCCTGCCAACGCGGGCCGTACCGCGGTAACACACAATCGCGCCCGGACACCAAGCCGTCATGTATCGGGCTTGGTGCTTGCAGCGGATCACAGAAGGTAGCCGTGTGCCCACGCGCGTGCGCGGCCTGCAACAAACGCCGATTGGCATACAGGTCGGCATCTCGGGACAAAATCACGATGTTCACAACCCGCACCCCCCCGGATTCGGCAAAAACGCTAAACTACAAGCTATGGAATTGTATCTCAACGGCGAAAAACGTCAGGTGGACGCGCACACCACGTTGCCCATGCTCATCGGCGCGCTCGGGCTGGAAGGCCAGCGCTTCGCGGTCGAGGTCAATCGAGCCATAGTTCCGAAAAGCGTGTTGGCGGAGCATGCCTTGCACGAAGGCGACCGCATTGAAATCATTCAAGCCATGGGTGGCGGTTAAGCCTGACAGCCGCCGGTGTTTCAGGCGATAATAGAAGCATGACCCAGCCCACATTGCATGACCCGCTCATCATCGCGGGAAAACCCTACCGTTCCCGCCTATTGACCGGTACCGGAAAATTCGTCGATTTCGAACAAACCCGCGAAGCGACACTGGCCGCCGGTGCCGAAATCGTAACGGTTGCCCTGCGCCGTACCAATTTAGGCCAGAACAAAGGCGAGCCGAACCTTTTGGAATTCTTGCCGCCCGAGCAGTTCACGCTGTTGCCGAACACTGCCGGTTGCTACAACGCCGAGGATGCCGTGCGCACCTGCCAGCTGGCGCGCGAATTGCTGGACGGCCACAGATTGGTGAAGTTGGAAGTGTTGGGTGATCCGAAAACCCTGTACCCGAATGTCAGCCAGACCTTGATAGCCGCACGGCAACTGGTCAACGACGGCTTCGATGTGATGGTATATACCTCGGATGACCCAATCATCGCGCAGGAACTGGAAGCCATCGGTTGCGTGGCGATCATGCCCTTGGCCGCCCCTATCGGCTCCGGCCTGGGCATCCAGAACAAATGGAGCCTGCTTGAAATCATCGAAAACGCCAAGGTGCCGGTACTGGTTGATGCCGGTGTCGGCACGGCTTCGGATGCCACCATCGCCATGGAGTTGGGCTGCGACGGGGTATTGATGAATACCGCCATCGCCGCTGCCAAACAGCCTGTGCTGATGGCGGCTGCCATGCGTAAAGCCGTTGAAGCCGGCCGTGAAGCCTTTCTTGCCGGGCGCATGCCCAAGCGCCGCTATGCCAATGCCTCGTCGCCACTGGACGGACTGTTTTTCTGATGTCGGATACCGAAGAAAGGCAACGCGGTATCCGCAGTTACGTGTTACGCCAAGGCCGTGCCACGGAATCGCAGAAGCGCGCCTTCGATCGGTATTGGCCCCTTTACGGCTTGGACTATACCGGCACCCTTCGTGATTTCTCCGAACATTTTGCACCCCATCGGAAACGTGTGGTTGAAATCGGTTTTGGCAACGGTGAACAGTTGCTGTTTGCTGCCGGAAATGAACCGCATCGGGATTTCATCGGCATTGAAGTGCATTCGCCTGGCGTGGGTCGTGCACTCAATGGCATTGCTGAAAACGGCTATACCAACGTCCGCGTCTACCGGCATGATGCCGTTGAAGTCCTGCAAAACGAAATCGAAGACGCATCCTTGCAGGAGATCCGCATTTATTTTCCCGATCCGTGGCACAAGAAGCGCCATCACAAGCGGCGCTTGGTGCAACCGGCCTTGGTGAAACTGCTGGCGCAGAAATTAAGTCCGGGTGGCCTATTGCACTTGGCCACCGATTGGCGCGAATATGTAGAGCATATGTGGGACGTCTGCGACAATGAACCAATGCTGGAAGCAACTGCGGGCCCCGGCCATGCCGTGCCGCGTCCGGCTTGGCGCATGCAAACCCATTTTGAAAAACGTGGCCTGAAACTTGGGCATGGCGTTTGGGATCTGCTCTACACCCGGCGATTGGAGTAACGCACGGCCATGGAAACCGGCTTGGTTCTGACACAAGACATGATGATCGTGTTGGGTCTTACCGGCTTCATCATCGGCATGTTGATGTTCGAACGTATCCGTGCCGATGCCGCTTCGCTGGTGGTGCTGGTTGCCTTGGGCTTAACCGGCATCGTTTCCGAAACCGACTTATTCAAAGGTTTTGCCGGTAATGCCGTAATCAGTGTTATGGCATCCATGATACTGAGCTCAAGTCTGGACAGAACCGGTGCACTAAACCGTTTGGCCGGGTGGCTGGTACGGCGCTCGCAGGGCCGCGAAGACCGATTGCTACTGATAACATCGGCCGCTGCCGGCGGCATGTCGGGCTTCATGCAGAATCCCGCGGTGACTTCGCTGTTTCTGCCGGTTGCGTCTCGTCTTTCAAGCCGCACTGGACTGAGCCTTGGGCAATTGCTGTTTCCCATAGCCGTTGCCATCATTCTGGGCGCGCAGCTTACAATGGCCGGCAATTCGCCGCTGATGCTGCTGAACGATCTGCTGCGTTCCGCCAACGAGAACCTGCCTTCCGGCGTGGCCACCCTTGAAAACCTGCCGATGTTCCGTCCCCTACCTATCGGCTTGTTGATGCTCGGCCTCGGCCTGCTGTATTTCCGCTTGCGTAAATACCTGTGGTTCAGTGCCGATTTGGGAAGTAACGTGAGCCCCAATACCCCGGAACATTATTTCGCCAATGCCTACGGCATCGAAGGTGAGGTTTTTGAACTCACAGTTAGCACCGGCAGCCCGTTGGTTGGCATGAGCATTGGCGATGCCGAAGCCGAAATCGGCGCGCCGTTGTTCCTTGCACTGTATGCCGGCAACGAGTCGCGGATGGCACCGCCAGCCGATGAGAGGCTTTGGGTCGGCAGCGTCATCGGCGTGATGGGTACACCGGAAATGGTTAAAGCCTACGCACTCAACAAGCAGTTGAAATTTTCGCAACGGCTCAGGGTGTTGGGCGATCTGTTCAATCCGGCCCATGCCGGCATTTCCGAGGCGGTCATTCCGACCAACTCGCAGTTTGTTGGCCGCACCCAAGCCGATCTCCGCCTGCGCAAGCGCTTCGGCATCAGCTTACTGGCCATTAATCGCGACAAGAAAATTCTACGCAAGAACATCCGAAATCTTCCCATTCGCTCCGGCGACATCCTGGTGTTCCACTCGCGCTGGAACGATCTTAACCAAGCCCACGCCGACCGGGATTTCGTGGTCATCACCGACTTCCCGAAAGACGAACAACGCCCGCATAAGTTGCGGGTGGCCTTGGGCATCTTCGCTGCTACCATGCTGTTGGCGTTAAGCTCGCTGGTGCCGTTACCCGTCGCGCTGATGACCGGCGCCATTGCCATGGTGGTCAGCGGTGTACTGAATATGGATGAAGCCTATTCCGCAGTCAGCTGGAAAACCGTTTTCACCATGGCCTGTCTGATCCCCCTTGGCATTGCCATGGATTCCACAGGCGCTGCCAACTGGCTGGCACAGAACTCCATTGAACGGCTGGGCTCCGGGCTACCTGATTGGAGCATTCAACTGGCCGTGGCGTTGTTCACCACAAGTCTGGCACTGGTGATCGGCAATGTCGGCGCGACTGTGGTTATGGTACCCATGGCCATCAATATCGCCTTGGCGGCCGATGGCAATCCGATGGCTTATGCTTTTCTGGCGGCCTTGTGCGCATCGAATAACTTCATCAGTCACAGCAACCCGGTTATTTCCATGATTGCCGGCCCTGCCGGCTACACCACCCGCGAGCTCTGGCGCAACGGGTTGCCGATCACCGCGTTGTTCATCGCCATTGCATTGCTGTCTGTAAATGTAATGTTCTGATGCCGTTACGGCCAGAATACCGCCAACTGGCCATCGGGTTGCCACTGCGCTTCAAACGCAGTTAATGATTCGCCCCGGCACGGCCCTTGCACACAAAGGCCTGAAGCCATGGCAAACACGGCGCCATGCGCCGCACACACTAGGGTCTCGTTCTTGCACAGAAATTTACCCGGTGCATAATCCAGGCGCCTGCCCTGATGCGGACATTGATTGAGAAACAGCCTTGGTTTTCCGTCGGTTTGAATCAGCACCAGCGATTGCAAGGTGTTGTTTATCAATACTTCTACCGTGACCGGTTGCCCATTTTCCGGCGGCGCTACGGCAATTAACGAACAATTTACACTTTCCACGCTTGGCCTCGTCATAATGCAATTCCCATGGCTTTATAGCATATGTATGCGCACACTATTTCACCGCTTTCTGATTTCACGGCCCAACAAACCAAAGAACCCTCTATTGAAAATGGTTTTGTCCGTTCTTGGCCTGTTTTTTCTGTTTGGTGTCTGTGTATTCGCCATTGTGGTCGGTGTCTTTATGCTCATCTCCAGCTTCCTGCTGAAACTGGTCGGGAAAAAAATGGCGCGTCGGAGCAACACGACCGGATCGGTCTTGGAAGCGGAATATACCGTCATTAAATAAACGCATTGCGGGCACATTGCCCCTCGCACATCGGATACATACTCGTTAAACTGGCTTTTTCAGTCGAGCAATACTATGTCCGAATATCTGTTCGCGCCGCAGCCGCAGGCCAGCTTGGCTATACAGGGCAGTAGCAAGCGCTTTCCCGTTCACCGCATTTACTGTGTTGGCCGGAATTTCAGCGAGCACGCCAAGGAAATGGGCGCTGTTGTTGAGAAAGGCGTACCTGTGTTTTTCATGAAGCCCGCCGATGCCATAATTCAGTCGGCCGATGTACCCTACCCCAGCGCAACCCAGGATTTGCACCATGAAGTGGAAATGGTGCTGGCACTCGGCCAACCCATTTCCGAAACGATGACGCTGGAGAATGCCCTGCACTGCATTTATGCGTACGGCGTTGGTCTGGACCTTACCCGCCGCGATTTACAGGCGCTGGCAAAGGAAAAACGCCTGCCTTGGGACACCTCGAAAGGTTTTGATGCCTCTGCCCCGATCAGTACTTTGGTGCCCGCAACCGACGCTGAGATTTCACCGGATACCCGCTTGCAACTGCGCGTGAATGGAACTTTGCGCCAGAGCGCCGTTCTCGGCGATATGATTTATTCCTGCGCCGACGTTCTGGTTGCTCTTTCGAAACTGTTTACGCTCAAAGCTGGCGACTTGATTTTCATGGGCACGCCAGCCGGTGTTGCTGCATTGGTACCGGGCGATACCTATATTGCCGAACTGGACGGTGTGGTATCGTTGACCGGTCGTATTATTTAACACAAGCAAAGGAAACCAACATGGGTATGTTCAAGGAATTCAAGGAATTCGCAGTCAAAGGCAATGTGGTCGATCTTGCCGTC
>JAHEBG010000344.1 GCA_024642445.1 Gammaproteobacteria bacterium
ATGAAAACCGCTGGCAGGCCTTATACCCCTTGGCATCCCCGGGCTTTGCTTTGCTCAGCGGCGATGACCCCACCTTTGTGCGGGCCATGAGCGCAGGGGCACAGGGCGTAATATCGGTGGCATCCAATGCTGTTCCTGCCACGTTTGCACGCATATGCCAATGGCTTCAAGAGGGCAATCTTGAGGCCGCGCGCCAAAAAGACGCCCAGCTTGGGAACCTGTATGACTTTCTCGGGGTCGAACCCAATCCAATCCCCATTAAAGCCATCATGGCCTTGTTGGGCTATGGCAAAGGGTTGCGCATGCCATTGTTGCCTTTGAGCGATTCTCATGCAGTTCAGGCGCAGCAGATGGCTGAATTGTGCAAAACTATAGAACAGACACCATGAAATCAAGGAATCCCATGCCCGCCTTACGCGTTTCCCGAATTCGAATGACAGCTGCAGTGACGCTCATGGCCCTGATAGCCACAGGTTGCAGTTGGTTTAAGCCCAAGCCTGAATACGAAGGGGTTGAGTTGGCGAAAACCATGCAAGTTCCCGCTGATCTGAGCAAGCCTCGCGATGCCGAGGCCCTGCGTATCCCAGCCAAAAGCCTGATTGGCGCCAATGCCGCCAGTAACGAAATCGTGCGCAATATCAATGTTAACGGAGATGTGGCGTCGGTCTGGGCAAAAGTCGGTGCGGCTTTGCCGGAAATCGAAGGTACTGAAGTGCTTAACGCGGTTCAAAGTATCACCAGTTATGAAGTCCGTTATGCCGGCGAAGTGTTTTTGGTGTCGGTGCAGAATAACGGCGAACGTGTCCGAATTCTGGCTATCGGCGTTGACGGCGCTGCCAGCGAAACTCAGGCTTCCGGCCAGCTCTTGGCAAAGTTGAAAGCCAAGCTTTAACAGCAGAATCATGCAGTCAAAAAAAGAGCGCCATTGGCGCTCTTTTTTTATTTTTGCAGAAATTCGAGTTTGCCGCTTTTGCCATCCCAGTCGGCGGCATCGGGCAAGGGTTCGCTGCGAACGGTGATTACCGGCCACTGTGCGGACAGTTCAGCATTCAAGGCTACGAAGTGTTCCTGGCCTGCCGGCACATCGTCTTCCGGGAAGATGGCTTTTGCCGGGCATTCCGGTTCGCACAGCGTGCAATCAATACATTCCACCGGATCAATGACCAGAAAGTTCGGGCCTTCATGGAAACAATCCACCGGGCACACTTCTACGCAATCGGTGTATTTGCAGCGGATGCAGTTTTCAGTGACAACAAATGGCATAACTCACCTTTGAGCGGGAAAACCCATTAAAATGGTGCGCTGGCGCATAATCCGCCAATCGCGATGCTATTTTACTGCATTTTAGGAGTGCTATGAGTGATCCCCAAGGATCCCGACACGCGGCCACCATAGCCCGTGCCGACCACGGAATTTCGCGCAAGAACATCAGCCCGAACGCGCTGCGTGTCTTATACCGTTTGCGTGATGCCGGCTATGAAGCCTATATCGTTGGTGGTGCAGTACGCGATTTATTGATAGGCGGCCATCCGAAAGACTTTGATGTGGCTACCAACGCTACGCCCGAGCAGGTGCGTGGGCAGTTCCGTAATTGCAGGCTGATAGGCCGTCGTTTCCGCTTGGCGCATGTCATTTACGGACCCGAAATCATTGAGGTCGCTACCTTCCGCGCTTCCGGTGATGACGACAATCAGGCTGGCAGGGAAGTGCATGAGGAAGGGCACCTTGTCCGTGACAATATTTACGGTACGCTTGAAGAAGATGCCTATCGCCGCGATTTCACGGTGAATGCCCTGTACTACACCGTTGAAGATTTCAGTGTCCGGGATATCGTTGGCGGCTTTTCCGATCTGCAGGCCCGTGTGCTGAAATTAATCGGCGAGCCCGATACCCGTTACCGTGAAGATCCGGTGCGTATGTTGCGCGCGGTGCGCCTGGCGGCTAAGTTGGATTTCAGCATTGATGCGGCTGCTGCCGATCCCATCCCAGAGCTTGCGCCGCTATTGGCCAGTGCTTCGTCGGCGCGGCTTTTTGATGAATGCCTTAAAATATTTCTGGCCGGTAGTGCTGAAAAAAGCTTTCTGATGCTGGAACAATACCGTCTGTTGGATGTGTTGTTTCCGGATACCGCAGTTGCCCTGCAAACCAATCGCAGTGGCGCCTTGCGAGGCATGTTGTTGCAGGCGCTGCGCAACACCGATAACCGTGTCAATGAGGGCAAATCGGTGGCGCCAGCCTTTCTGTTCGCCTGCCTTCTGTGGCCGGCATATTGCAGGGAACTG
>JAHEBG010000345.1 GCA_024642445.1 Gammaproteobacteria bacterium
GAATGCCAGCCAGCTGCAGAAGCTGCCCAGCGCCCGTGGCCCGGGGGCGCGCTTGAATGCCTTCGGCATAGATGCCTGGATGATTGCCACACGCTTGCCGGTTTGGCTGAACAGCCCGAATACCGTGATGAACGGTGCTACCGGCAAGCTGCATATGGAACCGGACGGTACCGTGCAACGCGCGCTGCCCTGGTGGGTTTTCCGTGCCGGCAATGCCCAAGCCGTCAGTGAACAGCCCTAAGCGCAGTCTGCAACAGCGTCGCGGTGATGCCGCCGAAACGGCCGCACTGGCGGTACTTGAGCAGGCCGGAGCCATCTTGTTGGCACGAAATGCCCGTTACAGCGTGGGTGAACTGGATTTGATTGTTCTTGATGGCGACACCCTGGTGTTCGTGGAAGTGCGACAGCGCAAGAGCGACGCCTTCGGTGGCGCCGCCGCTTCCTTGGATGCCCGTAAACAACGTAAATGTGCATTGGCCGCGCAATGCTGGCTAAAACAGAATCCACGCTATGCCGCCATGCCCTGCCGTTTCGATGCCGTTCTGTTCAACGGGCTTGAGCCGAACTGGCAGTTTCAATGGCTTAAGAACGCCTTCCAATTCCAGGATGTGTTTTAATTCGGCATGAATTCCGAAATCTTCAAAGCCTTCGAATCCGCTCTTGGCAGCGATGCGGTACTGACCGGAATCTCCGATTGTCTGGCCTACGGCTTCGATAACTCCAGCTACCGCGCCAATCCGGCCATGGTATTACTGCCTACACGCACCGAACAGGTGCAATCGGCGGTTTTGTTGGCCCGGCATTACCGCTTGCCGCTCACGGCCCGTGGCCGCGGCACCAACACCACCGGCGCCAGCGTGCCTATTGCGCAAGGTATCGTCATCAGCTTCGAGCGCATGAATGAAATCCTATCGGTTTCGATGGGTGACCGCATTGCCGTTGTGCAGCCCGGGGTGTTGAACGGCGATTTGCAAACGGTGCTGGAAGCCTACGGCCTGTTTTGGCCGCCTGATCCCACCTCGGCGCCGTACTGCAGCATCGGTGGCAATATTGCCTGCAATGCCGGCGGCCCGCGCGCCGTGAAATACGGCGCCACCCGCGACAATGTACTGGCGGTGAAAGCGGTAACCGGTACCGGTGCGCTGGTGGAGTTCGGTTCCAATACCAGCAAGAATGCCTCCGGCTATGATCTTTCACGGTTATTGATTGGATCCGAAGGCGGCTTGGCGCTGGTGGTGGAAGCGACGCTGCGCCTTAGCCCGAAGCCGCCGGCACGGCGCATGTTGCGCGCGCTGTATTCCGATGTGGAATCGGCGGCTGAAGCGGTGGCGCGTTTGATGCAGCAAGCCACGGTTCCCTCAATGCTGGAATTCATGGACGCCACTGCCGTGCGTCTGGCGCGAGAGGTGGGCGGCGCCGATGTGCCCGATGCCGGCGCCTTGTTGTTGATAGAAACCGACGGCGACTTGGAAGCCCTGCCGAAACAATTGGCGCAGTTGTCGGAAATCGCCAACGGTTACGGCTGTACCGAAGTGCGGATTGCCCAGACCGATGACGAACAGGTGCAGCTGATGGCAGCGCGCAAAGCGCTGTCGCCGGCGTTGCGCTCGCTGGCCAGCGGCAAAATCAATGAAGACGTGGTGGTACCGGTAACCCAGGTGCCGGCATTGGTGCGCTTCGTGGAAGAACTCAGCCGTGAAAGCGGGCTGCGTATCGTCAGTTTCGGCCACATTGGTAACGGCAATGTGCATGTGAACGTGATGTACGACAAAGCCGACCCCACGCAAACCGAACGCGCCGAAGCCTGCGCCGAAAAATTGTTTGCGGAAGTGCTGCGTCTGGGCGGCACCTTATCGGGTGAACACGGTATTGGCTTGGCCAAGAAGGCATTTATGCGTCAGGCCTTCACGCCGGAAACCCTGAATGCCATGCGTGCCATCAAACAGTTATTCGACCCGGACGGCATTTTGAATCCGGGCAAGACCTTGCCGGACGCTGCCGATTAGGCCAATGCGCTGCTGAAAAAATGCAAGGCCAGCTGTACCGAAGCCAACGCCAACAAGCCCGCCAGCACATCGTCGAACATCACGCCGAAGCCGCCGGAAAAGCGCTTGTCGGCCCAGCCCACCGGCCCGCGCTTGACGATATCGAACAGCCGGAACAGCGCAAATGCCGTGGCATACCCCAGCAGCGTTTTTGGCACGAATAAAAGTGCAATGCCCATGCCGATGCATTCGTCCCAGACAATGAAACCCGGGTCTTT
>JAHEBG010000346.1 GCA_024642445.1 Gammaproteobacteria bacterium
TTTCGCTTTATTCCTGCGCTACGGCTATATTCCGGCGCCGTATTCCGCCTATAAAGCCATTGCGAAACTCGATGCCGGCAGCATGTTGACCATAGCCGCAGATGATATGCACCGCGCCGAATTGCCAGAAGCGAAACGTTATTGGAGGCCTGAAAGTTTTCTTCCGAATACCGGCGGCGCGCAATTGTCCGAAACAGAATGCGTTGATGAACTTGGCCGTCTACTTGAGCAGTCGGTGAAATCTCAGATGCTTTCGGAAGTACCGCTCGGGGCTTTTCTGTCTGGCGGCATCGATTCATCGACGGTGGTTGCCTTGATGCAGAAGAACAGCATGCATGCGGTCAAAACCTTTACCATCGGGTTCGGCAACAAGGCCTTCAACGAAGCTGAGCATGCCAAAGCAGTAGCCCAGCACTTAGGCACTGAGCATACCGAGCTGTACGTGTCATCAGAAGATGCTTTGGCTGTGGTGCCGATGCTGGCGGGGATTTACGATGAACCGTTCTCGGATAGTTCGCAGATTCCGACGTATTTGATTTCCAAATTGGCACGTAGCAAAGTTACCGTGAGTTTGAGCGGTGATGGCGGCGACGAGCTTTTCCTGGGATACGGGCGCTATCCGTTGTTGGTCAATTACTGGAAACTGATCGGGGGCTTGCCGCTTGGGCTGCGGTCAGTCGTTTCGAATTGCCTGAAATGGTTGCCGATGCGGCATTGGGACACGTTTTTCAGGTGGGCAAAGCCCTTGCTGAATAAAACACCGTATGCACAGGCCAACGGTTGGCGACTTTACCGTATTGCCAATATGCTTATGCTTGATTCGCCTGAGGCCTGTTATCAAGAAATGATGTCACATTGGTCAAGTGATGAAACTCTGGTTAAAGGTGCGGCCATTCTGCCGCATGAGCTGATACGTGGATTTAACAGCAATGCGAATGGACTTATGAAAAAAGCGGCATTGCGCGATATTGGCAGTTATCTACCGGATGATATTTTAGTGAAAGTGGACAGAGCTGCCATGGCCAATAGTCTGGAGACACGAGTGCCTTTGCTCGATCATCGGGTTGCAGAATTTGCATTATCCTTGCCGCAATCGATGCATTATCGGCATGGTCAAAGTAAATGGCTACTCCGGCAGGTGTTGTTCAAGCATGTGCCCAAAGCAATAATGGAGCGCCCGAAAATGGGCTTCGGCGTGCCTTTGGCTGAATGGTTGCGCGGGCCATTGAAGCCTTGGGCCGACGATTTGCTTTCGCACGCTTCATTGGCGCAAATAGAGATGCTTGATCCGGCGCCAATCATCGATCTGTGGAAGCGGCATACACGCCGGGAAACCGATGGCCATTATCCACTTTGGAATGTACTAATGCTGATTGAGTGGTTGAGTGCACAAAAGGATTGAAGTTGAGAAGTGATTTATTGAATTTGCCAACTGAGGTTGTCGTTGATTGCGTGAATTGCAAGCGCAATGATTCTGTCCGCGATTCAGCTTTCGAATCTTGGTTGGCGCTTTGCCCACCCTATGGCGTCAGGAAGTGCAAAGGCTGCGGATTGCGCTGGCTTTCACCACGGCCTTCCAGTGCAGGCTATGAATCTGTTTATAGCGCTGAAAATTATTTCGAAGCTGAAGCTGGTGAAGATATTGCCTATAGAAATATGATTAAGACGCGATGCCTGCATTTTAAAGATCGGTTATTGAGGCTTACAGAAAGTTTCCCGCAGAAGAAATCATTAAATATTTTGGACTATGGCGCGGCGACCGGTGAATTCGCTGCAATTGCCGTTGAGCTCGGTCATTCTTGTGTAGGGATTGAGTTTTCTCAGGATGCAAGGAAAATAGCGATGGATAAGCATGGAATTGCACTCTATGCGCCGGAGGCCTTTCCGGATAGTTCAGCCTACTTTGATGTTATCCATATGAATCATGTGTTTGAGCATATGGCCAATCCTGCCGAACAATTGGCATGGTGTGCTTCGAAACTCGCGGATGGTGGATTTCTTGTGATTGAAGTGCCGCAGCAGTTTGTCAATCATATCGATCGCTTGAAGCGTCTACTTGGAAGGGGAGGAAAATTGGATGCGTTCGGCGCATTTTCTCTTCACCATACTTATTTTTTCAGCATGAATAACCTGAAGGAATTGATTTTGAATGCGGGGTTCGAAGTGCTCCAGATATCAACTGCGGTACATGGATCCCGCTTGGGTCAGGCGCCGACACTTAAAAGCAAGGCAATGCGCATAGCAACATGGATTTCCGAT
>JAHEBG010000037.1:0-6015 GCA_024642445.1 Gammaproteobacteria bacterium
CGGCATCGAAAATTGCGGCATGACCGGGAATGCAAAGCTCTCCACCCAAATCGAATAAATGGTGCTGTACCGAAACCAACAGTGTACGCACGCCCTCCGGAACCTCACAGGCAAGTACCAGGCCCAACGCGGAATTGGCTTCATCCACGGTGCCATAGGCGCTTACGCGGGCCGAGTCTTTGGAAACCCGGGTGCCGTCACCTAACCCGGTAGAGCCATCGTCACCGGTTTTTGTGTAGATTTTGGAAAGCCGGTTGCCCATCAGGCGTTCGGCTGCACCAAGCCGGGTGCGCGTTGTTTAATCAAGGCATAGCTGCCGAACAACACCAATGAATAAAACAGAGTACCCAGAACGCCATTCTGGAAGAACGGCAGGCCTGCGGTATAGGCGGCTGCCAAGCCGGCTGCGGTTTGCGGGTAGAAAGCCGATCCGTACCATACGCCTAAATTAGTCACCAGGAAGAAGAGGGTTGCGCCGAGTAGGCTATAGCCGCCCACGCGCAGTGCTGTAACACGGCCGCGAAGACCAAATCCGAATACGCTGAGCAAGGCCACGGTGGCGTACACCAGCCAAAAGCCGGCTGACACGAAATAACTGAAATATTCGCCGCCCATCAACAGGCCAAGGGCGAGGTCGGACACGAACATGGCCAACAACGGCGCCCAAACCGCCCACGCACGCTTGCTGAAATACGCACCACCAAACAAGGCCATGGCTTCAACCGGCGAGAAATTGGGGGGGTGCGGAAGCAAACGGGTCAACGCAACCGCCAAAATCATTCCAAGGAGGATGAACGGACCGCTGATGCGGTGGGCAGGGGCTGATTGGTTCATACGGGTCTCAAAGCAGAAAAAAGTAATCGGTAATAGAATACCGTATTCATCCCTGCTTGAGAGCGTCCGTGGCTTCAACGGCTCGTGAAATTTTCGATATTGCCATTGTCGGCGGCGGTTTGGTCGGCTCAAGTCTGGCCTGCGCCCTGGAAAAAAGCGGTCTGAGCACTGTTCTAATCGAGTCCGCTGATTCGCCGCGGGCGCCGTCGGGGTTCGATCAGAGAAAATTGGCGCTGGCCAAGCGCAGTGTAGATACGCTCATGGCATTGGGCGTGCTACCCATGCTGCAAACCGCAGCTACGCCCATCACCCGCATTCATGTTAGCAGGGAAGGTGATTTTGGCAGGGTGTTGTTAGCTGCCGATGCTTTTGGCCAGCCTTTTTTTGGCGCGGTAGTATTGGCGCAGGATTTAGGGCATGCATTGGCGCTACGGGTTGCAGACCTTGCAAACTGCCGGCGGATCTGTCCGGCTACGGTTACCGCAGTGCACGCGCAAGAGCACGGCATTGCTTTAGACCTTAACTCTTCCGAAGGGCAGCGGCAACTGGAGGCGCGTCTGGTGGTGGGTGCCGACGGCACCGACTCCTTGATTCGCAAAGCGTCTGGCATCGGGGTGCAGATTTCGGACTACCAACAGACCTTGTTTGTATGCACTCTGATTGCCGAGAAAGCCAGTGATGGCTGTGCGTTTGAGCGCTTCAGTGATCAGGGCCCGGTGGCATTGTTGCCTATGGCACAAGGTGGCTTCGGCGCCATCTGTTGCGTGGACAGTTCGCAGGCCATGGTTGTGGCGAATATGGACGATGTTGCGTACGCGCGCTATTTTCAGCAGCGCTTCGGTTGGCGCGCAGGGAAAATTCGGTCAGTGGGCAAGCGTACGCATTACCCGTTGCGCAGGCAGCTGGCGGATCGAATTTCGGCACCCAACACGTTGTTGATGGGCAATGCGGCGCAAACCATACACCCCATAGGCGCCCAGGGCTTCAATCTGGGGTTGCGTGATGCCATGGGTTTAGTGGAATTGCTTGACGCGCCGATCGATTTTTCTGGTTTGGCAGGTCGGTACGCTAACCGGCGGGCTGAAGACCGTGAGCGTACATTGGCATTCAGCGACGGGATGGCACGGCTTACCCGCAACGAAGGCTTGCCTTCGCATGTTCTGCGCTCGGTGGCATTGACTGCCGTGGGCGCGATGCCAGGATTGGCCTCGGGCTGGGTAACAGGTGCCATGGGGTACCGTGGCAATAGTACTTTTTCACAGGTTGCGCCATGAATACCGATGTTGTCGTAATCGGCGGTGGCGCGGTTGGCTTGTGTACGGCTTTGATGGCTGCCCGTCAAAACCTGCGTGTTGTGCTTGTGGAAGCCCATGAGCCCAAAGCATGGCAAAAGGAGCAGCCCGATCTTCGCGTAGTGGCATTGGCCTTGGATAATCAAGCGATGCTGGAAACCCTGGGCGTATGGCAGAAGCTAAAGGTTATGCATGTGCGGGCCTATTCGGCCATGCAGGTATTCGATGAGATCGAGCCGGCACCGCTGTGTTTTCAGGCCGCAGATTCAGGGCGTGATTACCTGGGCCACATTATTGAAAATACGGCGCTTACCGAAGTTTTATGGCAGGCGGTTGTTGCCGAAAAAAACATTACACTTCACTGTCCAGACAAACTCGAGGCATTGCAGAGCGGGCCTGATTTTGTACATGTTGTATTACGTAGTGGAACCGAAATACAGGCCAGATTGGCCATCGGTGCTGATGGCGCAGCCTCAAAAGTCCGTGAGCTGCTGGCAATCGAGACCGACTTACACGATTACGGGCAGAAAGGCATTGTTGCTTTTGTTGAAACCGAGCGCTTTCACGCAAACACCGCTTGGCAGCGTTTTTTAAGCACCGGACCTCTGGCATTTCTGCCGTTTTCCGATACGGTATGTTCAATTGTATGGAGCCTGCCAAACACACAGGCCGATACCCTGTTGGCGCAGACACCGGAAGCATTCTGCCAAGCGCTGGACTCGGCATTTGCCGGAACCTTGGGTAAAACTTCCTTGATTTCCGAGCGTGCGGCATTTCCATTGAAGCGGCAGTTGGCAAGCCGCATGCGGCAGGGCAGGGTATTGTTGTTAGGGGATGCCGCCCATAGCGTGCATCCATTGGCCGGCCAAGGGGTGAACCTTGGCTTGCGTGATGTCCGCGCTTTACAAAAGGCTTTTGAGAAAGCGTTAGTAACCGGGGGCGACCCTATTGGTATGCGGCAGCTTGATGTCTGGGCACGCCAATGTTATTCAGATAATGCCATGGCGGCTTTGGTATTTGAAAATATCAATCGCGTCTTTTCGAATGACAGCATGGCATTGGGTCTCATGCGCGGCCGTCTGCTCGGTTTAGCCAATAGAATATCGCCGTTGAAAGCACAGATGATTCGCCTGGCGACAGGCCTCTGATTTCGCCGTACTATAGATCATGATGACAGTTGCTTGGACGGATATCCCATGAGTCAAATGCAGAATATTCTGTTGTTTTCCCTATTTGCCGGGTTTATTGTCCTTGAGTTTCTGCTAGGCAAAGCCAAATCCATGCGTGCCAGTTCCGGCGATAACATACTGGATATATTATGTGTTGCCTTGCTAGCCGGTGTAACCCAGCCATTTATTTTTTGGGTGGTACAACAGGCGGGGTTGCATTGGTTGCCACAATACCAGAATGCCTTGTCGGGCCTTCCGTGGTTGGCAATGTTCGCACTGCTGCTGGTTGGCGACGATATGACCCAGTACTGGTGGCACCGGATTTCGCATTCCTCGGTACTATGGCCACTGCATCGCGCGCATCATAGCGCCCAGTACATGAGTGCACGCATCATCTACCGTAATAATTTCTTCTATTATTTAGCCATGCCCGGACTGTGGATATCGGGTATTTTCATTTACCTCGGTTTTGCAGAGGTTTATCTGGTCTATATCGTCCTCAAGCTGGCCGTCATTACCGGCGCGCATTCTGCCGTTAAATGGGATGAGCCCCTCTACCGTATTCGCGCCCTGCGCCCTGTTATGTGGTTGGTGCAGCGCACCATTTCAACGCCAAGCACACATTTCGCGCACCATGCCATGTATAACGACGGTGTAGGCTATTACACCGGAAACTTCGGTAATCTGCTGTTCTTCTGGGACGTGCTGTTCGGAACTGCACACATCACCCAGCAATACCCGAAAGAAATCGGATTGCGCGAAGATCAGATTCTGGGCAAGGAAAAATGGTGGATAGAGCTGTTGTTCCCGCTGGTTAAATCCCGGCGTGCGCATACTTCGTTGGTATTGGGCGGAAAGCCTTACCCAATTCCCGAGACGCAATCAAATCTCGACACACCATGACAGCTCATCAGCGCAATCACCGCTTTTGATGCCGTCAAGATAGGCTTTGATGCGCAGGGAAACGGCGCGTGTTTCAAGCGCCGGCAATTCGAACAGCTCGTCACGGTAGCCAATTTTGGCAATAGGCGCAATGGTGGCTGCGGTGCCGGCACCGAAGGCATCGGTTAAGCGTCCTTCGCGTATGGCGGTGATGACTTCAGCCACCGATATGCGCCGTTCTTCCACGGGCAGGCCCCAATGTTTGGCCAACTCAACCACCGAACGTTTCACCACGCTACGTAGAATGGTGTCGGAATCCTCAGACGGAGTCAGCAATACGCCGTCGATGACCAGCATCAGGTTCATCGTTCCCGACTCTTCTAGGTATTCATGGGATTTGGCGTCGGTCCAGATCAGTTGCTGGAAGCCTTGTTCAATGGCGCGTTGGGTGGGGTACAGCGATGCGGCATAATTGCCTGCGGTCTTGGCACGGCCCACGCCACCTTCGGCCGCGCGGGTATAGGTTTCTTCGATTTTTACCGACACCGGCTTGGCGTAATACGCACCCACGGGACAGGTCAGAATCATGAATTTATAGGTTTTCGATGGCCGCACACCCAGATATTCGTCGGTGGCGAACAAGAACGGTCGGATGTACAGCGAGGCTTCGGCGCGGTCGGGAATCCACGTCTGCTCGAAACGTACCAGGGTTTTTACCAATTCGATGAACCGTGCTTCCGGAATGACCGGCATGGCCATCCGTAGGCAGGATTCAGCAAAACGTTTGGCGTTCATGTCCGGGCGGAACAGGGTAACCCGGCCATCCTTGCTGCGGATTGCTTTCATGCCCTCGAAAATCGATTGACCGTAATGCAACGTGGTGTTGCACGGATGCATACTGATGGGCCCATACGGCACAATCTGCGGGGTCTGCCATGAGTCGTCACGGTAATCCATGACCAGCATGTGATCGGTAAAGATGTGCCCGAACGGCAGATTGTCCCAGTTGATCTGTCCAATACGGGATTCTGTTACACGGTGTATTTCAAGTTCTGGGGTCATCGGAGGCTCCGTCATCGTAAGGGGCGCGCAAATACCGTGATTTCCTCACGATCGTGATACAGCTGTTTGGCACGGATCAGCATCGGTTTGCCGCTGTGTTTTTCAAACAGCGCCAGGCACAATGCGGTTTCTTCCCATCGTTTCTTCATGGGTAGCTTGAGATTGAAAATAGCCTGTCGGCACCAGCCTTCAGCAAACCATTGCGCCATACGCCGTGCCACTTTGCTTGGGGTTTCCACCATATCGCAGACCATCCAGTCCAGAGTGCGTGGCGGCTGCCAGTGAAAGCCGTCGGCACGGATGTGTTCAATCAGGCCGGTCGCCAAAGCATCGGCGCTGATCGGGCCGTTATCGATGGCGCTGACCTGGATGCCTTGTTTGGCCAGTACCCAGCTCCAGCCTCCGGGCGCCGCACCCAAATCGGCAGCCTGCATGCCCTGGGCAAGAAGTTCCATGCGCTCGGCCGGTGTCATCAGACTGTGCAGGGCTTCGTCGAGTTTCATCGCCGACCGGCTAGGTGCCCGTGAATCCTGTTTAAGGCGCGGGATGCCCATAGGCCAAGGCGAGCGATCATTCTCGGTGGAGCTGGCCAGCAACAGATGATTATTGCTGATGAATACCACGTGCAGTACCGGCAGTTTCGGGTTGGGTTTGTCGGTCAGCATGCCGCGCTTGCGCAGGGCCGGACGCAAGGCGTTGCCAAACGCTTTGGCCAAACCGGCCAAAGGTCGTGCACTGTCGGAGTCGGGTTGTTCGCAACTGAGTTCACCGAAGCG
>JAHEBG010000037.1:6115-8195 GCA_024642445.1 Gammaproteobacteria bacterium
CGGTCAGCATGCCGCGCTTGCGCAGGGCCGGACGCAAGGCGTTGCCAAACGCTTTGGCCAAACCGGCCAAAGGTCGTGCACTGTCGGAGTCGGGTTGTTCGCAACTGAGTTCACCGAAGCGTCCCTTGCCGCCCAATGCATCCAACACCGGGGTAATACGGTCGTTGACGTCCAGCGCTACAAGCTCATCGATCAGGGCATATTTCTGCCGGGCAAATATCAAGGTATCGAAGGCAATGGCGGCGCTGAGTTGTTCGCGTGGCGCGCCGAGCAACAATACATACGCGCTGCCACGTTCGGTTTTCGCATACACCGGCAAGCCTTTCTGGCCGGCATGGAAACCCAGCTCGGCAGCCAAATCGGGCTCGAAGCCGGGCCGGCAGTAGGCCAGAAGCCCTTCAGTAGACAAGGCCGGAATCCCCGTATTGTTTCAAGACTGCGCAGGCCTCGTCACGAAGCAGATCAACACGGACATCGATTCCACGTTTACGCCATTCACCTTGCCAATCATTCGGTAATGGGCCTTCATCGAAACCGGCCAATGCTTGAACATCTTCGGAACGCGCACCGATAAGTATCCGGTTGATGCCGGCCCAGAAGGTTGCGCCGTAGCACATGGCGCAAGGTTGGGAAGAGGTCGCCAGTGTCACCGCTGCGCCATTGGCGTTCAATCGGAACTGCTGTTGCCGTTGCTGTGCGGTGGCGAATGCCATCATCTCGGCATGCGCCTGCGAACAGTTGTGCGCCACAACGCGGTTTACACCGACGCCGAGCAAACGGCCATTGTCGTTAAACAGTGCCGCACCGAACGGGCCGCCGCTTTGATGTTCGACATTCAGCGCCGACAATCGAATGCACAGCTGCATTTTAGACTGATCGTCAGGATACACTTGCTCAGGCAAGATTTCCTCATGAATCCAAGCAGGCAGTGTTAAGTGGACCTGTGCATACAGCATGGCTTATTTCGCTGCCCAGGTATCACGCAAGGTTACGCTGCGGTTGAATACCGGCGCAGTGTTGGAATGCGCATAGCGATCCGCCACAAAATAGCCTTGGCGCTCGAACTGGAAGCTTTGTTCGGGTGCAGCTTCGGCGGCTGAAGGCTCGATGAAGCCCTGCACGGTTTGCAGGGAATCCGGATTGATGTAATCTCGGTAAGTTTTACCGCCATCTTCAATATCGGGATTTTCCACGGTGAACAAACGGTCGAACAGGCGGAACTGGGCGGGCACCGCTTTTTTGGCACAGACCCAATGGATGGTGCCTTTGATCTTGCGTTTTGAACCTTCCATGCCGGGACGGGATTCGGTATCCAAGCTGCAATGCAACTCGGTCAGGCCGGACTCGCCGACGGTGACCGAATCGCAACGGACGATACCTACACCGCGCAGACGTACTTCGCCGCCCGGCACCAGCCGGTGATAGCCGGCAATCGGTTCGGCCATGAAATCTTCGGCATCTATCCACAAGGTGTTCGAGAACGGCACTTCACGCTTGCCAAGGGCTTCGTTTTTCGGGTGGTTGGACATCAGCAGGGTTTCGCTGTGTGCTTCAGGTAGATTGCTGATGATCAGTTTCAATGGTTGCACAACAGCCATACGACGCTGAGCCGATTCATCAAGGGTTTCACGCACGCAGTTTTCGAGCACCGAGAAATCGATGACTGAGTTTTGTTTGCTGATGCCGATGCGGTCGGCAAACAGACGCAGGGCTGCTGGCGGGTAACCGCGACGACGCAGTCCACAAAGGGTCGGCATACGCGGGTCATCCCAGCCATTGACCAAGGATTCCGAAACCAGCGCCAGCAGTTTGCGCTTGCTCATCACCGTGTAGTTGATATTCAGCCGTGAAAATTCAATCTGACGCGGCTTGGCTACCGGTGTTTCGAGGCCGGCATCCACCAGGCTTTGCCACAATACGGGGTGTGCAGGCAAATCGATGTTATCGACACACCAGTCGTACAGCGGTCGGTGATCTTCGAATTCCAGCGTGCACAGCGAATGGGTGATGCCTTCAAGCGCATCGGATATGCAATGCGCATAATCGTACATCGGGTAAATCGGCCAGGCATCGCCGGTGT
>JAHEBG010000347.1 GCA_024642445.1 Gammaproteobacteria bacterium
ATGGCCTACGCTTATATCACCAATCAACAAGGCAATGAGGCCGAAAACTTGCTGTCCGATCTGTTAAAAAGACACCCACAGCACCTCTGGATTGCCTTGGCTAGAGCCGAAGCCGCCAAAACAGCCAAGAAACCGGCCTTAGCGGAAAGCCGGTTCGAGCAGATTCTGAAAGATTTCCCAAACAACCGTGCTGCCCTGCTGACCTATTCGCAATTCTTGCTGGAACAAGACGACCGGCGACTGGCACAGCGTGCACAGGCTCTGCTACGCACTCTGGACGATCCGTTTGGCGAGGACATCGTCTTTCAGCGCAGCCTTGCCCGCGCCTATGAGCTCTCAGGAAACACATTGCGTGCCGCTGAATCGTTCGCACAGGTTGCCTATTTGAACGGCCGTGTTGACGACGCCATTAATCAGCTGAATGCCTTGCTGAAACACGACGACTTGGATTATTACCAGCGGGCACGGGTAGAAGCGCGAATCGCTGAACTTCGACCAATCTCGCTTGAGCTGGCACGCCAAGGCATCAAGCCGGAACAACAGGGTTCGTAACACAGCCTGACAAACTGTCATAATCCCGTCATAATGATTGGATTAAATGCCTTAATGACAACAACTAAGGTTATGACGTGCAAGCACATATTCTGATCGTAGAAGACGAGCCGGCCATCCGCGACATGATTGCCTATGCCCTGCGTACGCAAGACTATCAGCCGGTGTGTGCCCAGGATGCGAAAGAGGCGCATGAAGCAGTGGCCAATCGTATCCCCGATTTGATACTTCTGGATTGGATGTTGCCCGGAGTCAGCGGCATCGATCTGGTACGCCGTTTCCGAAAAGAGCCCAACACACGCGATGTACCTATCATAATGCTCACCGCCAAAGGCGAGGAAGCCGACCGAATTGCCGGCTTCGAACACGGGGCAGATGATTATGTGGTCAAACCGTTTTCCGCACGCGAGCTGTTGGCACGGATCAAAGCCGTTCTGCGCCGCAGTCGTGAGACCGAAGAAGACGGGTCAATTGAAATCGGCGCTCTGCGCTTGGATGCTAATCAACAGAAGCTGTTGATAAACAAAGAAAGTGTTCACCTGGGCCCAACCGAGTACCGTTTATTGCACTTCATGATGGGCCACTGCAACCGAGTTTACAGCCGCAACCAATTACTTGACTTTGTTTGGGGTGGAAGCAGCGAAATTGAAGACCGCACCGTCGATGTCCATATCCGGCGTTTAAGAAAAGTGCTTGAACCGTTCAAGCTGGACGGCATGATTGAAACCGTACGCGGTGCCGGCTATCGTTTCAGTGCTGTCCAGAGCAAGTCCTGACGCATGCCAAAAGCAACCCTAACGGCATTGGCTTGGCGACAAACCTGGATACTTTGGGGGTTCTTTTATGTTTTGGTGGGCGCCGTGGCCTTCACGCTGGGCTCCTGGCAAGGCCTTTTAATCGGCTTGTTTGCGTTGAGCTTGCTTCAAGTGGGACGTGCCTACTGGAAACTCGACCGCGTTTTGCAGCACCTTGAGTCACGGGCAATCAATCCACGGCCTGAAGGGCTTGGCGTATGGGCTGCATTGGAAACCCTGATATACAAGAAAAATCAGGAGCACCGCCACCGGATCACTCGGCTGGTGCAAATGTTGCGTGGTTACCGCCTGGCTGCAGGCGCCATGCCGGAAGGCGCATTGGTGGTAAACCGGCACAATGGAAACATAGTTTGGTCGAATAAAACCGCCAAACGCATGCTGGGACTGCCGCCGGGCAAAGAAGAGGTTAATCTGTTCTCCCGACTGGATACGAAAGTCAAATCCTGGTTTGCCGAAAACGATGCGGAAAAGCCATTGCTCAATATTTCCTCTCCGGTTGACCATGATGCCTACCTTGATCTGTTCCTGCTGCCTTATACCGAACGCAACAGTCTGGTGGTAATGCGTGACTCAACAAAGATGCGGCGCTTGGAAAAAATGCGCAGTGACTTTGTAGCCAACGTATCGCATGAACTGCGCACACCGCTGACGGTTATCCATGGATACTTGGAATTGATCGAACAACACGATAATCCTGAGTTGCAGAACATCATTGCCGAAATGCAGAAGCAATCCAGCCGGATGAATCACCTGGTGGAAGATCTGCTGAATTTGTCACGCCTTGAATCCGAGCAGGCATTGCCCGAAGAATTAATCAGCACAACCGCTTTGATGCATACCTTGAATCAGGAAGCACAGGCATTAAGCCAGGGCAGGCATCAAATCC
>JAHEBG010000038.1 GCA_024642445.1 Gammaproteobacteria bacterium
ATTCCACCAGATTGCGGGCGAAGGCTGCCGATCCGTATTCCGCCGCAATGCCCAAGCCCAGAAGTGCAGCACCTAACAGCAGCAGGAAACCCCACAACAGACGCCTGAACCCTGCGCGTTCGGAGACCCCTTGCAAAAACGGTGCGGCCGCCAACGCCAATGCCGGCAAGGCCGGAAGAATATACATATCGCGCTTGCCGGCGCTCAAACTGAAAAAAACCACAATACTCAAGGCCCAGACCAAGGGCAGTACCACCCGCAGATCGCGCGTGCGAAACGCTTCGCGCCAAGGCCGGATGAGCCAGAACAGGCTCAATGAAAACGGCATCCAGAACAGCCCGATGATTTCGGCGAAATACCAAAACGGCTCATGATGGTGCCACGGGTTGGCATAACGTTCTGCCGTTTGCTTGAACAGAATATTGCGCAGGTATTCGGCCTGCTCCGGGCTTCCCGACATTTTTGCCTGATAGACGATTGCCGCAATCCACAATGCGATGGGTAAAAGGAAAAATCCGAATGCCCTTAGCCATCGCAGACTATCACCTGACGAAGGTATACGCATGGGCTGAAACTGCAGTCGACGGTACAGCGCCCACGGCAACAGTGCCAACAACGGCAAAAAGCCCACGCCTTTGGTAATAACACCAAGTCCCGACAGAAAAAACCCAAGATACAGCCAGCGTCGCGAATCAGCCAGCAGCAGATAACGTGCCAGCGCGTAGAATGCCGCGGTGGTCATGAACACCAGTGTGGGATCGATCTGTGCCCGTTTAAACTGATACACGAACTGAATCGAAACCAAAACCGCTGCTGCGGCCCAAAGGCCGGCGCGTGGTTGCCAAAGTCGCTTGCCCAGATCGAATACCAGCCAAAGCACACCCATACCCGACAGCAACGACGGCAACAGAAAACTCCAGCGCCAGCTGCCGATCAGGCCGTAACTGAGCGATAACAACCAGAAATAGACTGGCGGCTTGTCCGGATACAGTTCGATGCCTCGGTGTGGAAACAGCCATTGGCCGCTTTCCACCATTTGTTTGGCAACCAGCACAAACCGCGGCTCATCGGCCGGCCAAGGCTCGCGCAGACCGTAGCCGGCAAACAACACCAGAAACGCCACGACGAAAAACCAGAAAACCGCACGTTCCGGCAATGGCTTCGGGTTTGCAAGCGTATTCGAGTGTGCTACGGTCATGGCCATCCAGAAAAAGGACATTGATGTCCTAGCGAATGCCTACCTTAGCAAAGTGACCGGCACGGGGAAAGCGCTTTAGTTATTGCTGCTGGTTTCGCGCAGCACCAGCTCTGATCGAATCAACACATCGGCCGGAATATCTTTGGCATTGCGCAACTTGGCGATCAACAACTGCACTGCCATCGCCGCCATCGGCTCTATCGGTTGCCGCACCGTGCTGAGCGCAGGCCAGACTTGTGTGGCCAGTGGAATATCATCGAAGCCTGCTACCGATAGCTGGCCGGGAATGGAGACGCCGAACTTGTGCGCAATACGCATGACCCCTGCCGCCATATCGTCATTGGCGGCAAATATAGCCGTGGGCGCGATTGGCAGAGACAACAAGGCCGCACCGGCTACTTCACCCGACTCGAAGGAATTGTAACCCTGCGCGATGAAGTCAGGATTGTCCGGCAAGCCCAGCTCGGCAATGGCGGTTTTGAAGCCGCTCAAACGTTGGCCAACGGCGCGATGGTCGGGGTGCCCGGCAATGAATGCAATACGACGATGCCCCAAAGCATACAGAGCGCGCGTCATCGCCACACAAGCGCGGAAATCGTCGGTCACCACCTGCACGATATCGTTACGCAGCTCCGCCGGTGCAATCGCCACCATCGGTACAGAAGCCGCAACCAAAGCATCCACTACCTCCGCCATATCGGACAACGGTGGCGTCAGAATAACGCCGTCAAATCTTCCCTGCCGATGCAGCGCGATGATTTCACTGCTAATGGCTTTATCACCGAACTGGCAAGGATGCAGCAACAAATCGTAGCCAGCTTCCTGGCAGGAACGCAGGGCACCGCGTTGAATTTGATGGATGTAATTCGGGCTGGGGTTGTCGTACAAAAGGCCGAGTGTCAGCGATTGACGCGCAGCCAGGCTGCGCGCGGAATGGTTGGGACTGTAGCCCAATGCTTCGATTGCTGTTTGTACACGTGCGCGGGTAGCCGAGGCCACATTGGGTTCATTATTGAACACCCGCGACACGGTTTTAATCGAAACTTCAGCCAGCTTCGCCACATCTTCAATGGTCGGTCGACCGGGCCGAAGCGTCATACCCTTGCGCACCGCAATCGTGGGCTTGGCCTTTTTCAGCACCGATACGGGATGGGCGGATTGTATGCGGATTTTTTTCACTTCAACCTTTGCAACGGATAACGGCTTTTTCGGCAGCACCAGGAACCATGCGGACGCCGGTGATACCCAACGACAACTTACCGCCGGTGGCAATCAACATGCCCGAATCGACCTTCGACAGATCGGCGCCGGCATTTTCAAAGCATTGCAGATCCAGACTCAAAGAGAACCAGGTATTCAGTGGTGCGATCTTCAGCACCTCGCTGATGTTGGCCTTAGCGCCACAAGGGTAGCCGCAATCAATGCGCAACTCCACCGGTTTGTTGGGACGCGACTCCAGCAGCATGTCGATAACCAGTGCTCCTTGTGCCGCTTTCATGGCGCTCAGATCCTGTTTCTGGGCGGCCTGCAGAAAAACCTGGCCAATGCCGGAGCCGTTCCAGACCACGCGCCGCGAATCTTCTTGGATTTTTCGATCAAAGGAGGTCACCGTTACCGTGCCGTTGGCGGATTGCGTCATGCCGCCACTGACAGGTTGGCTCCAGCCGCCTTTGTCACCCAGCGAAAGCCGCCACGGCGCCACAGGGCCGCGTTCAAATAGCACCACTTCGGATAAAGCCGACGGTTTATCGGCAGCACCGAATTCCGGCAATGCCAATACTGTGGATGCGCTTCCGGTATCCAAACCGTAACCGACCGGGAATAGTGGTGCTGGTGCAGATGCCGTGCGGATCACCTGCGCCTGCATCGGCTCAGCCGGCCAGCGGAACGGCAAACGCCCCTTGAAAGAATAGGCGACGCTGCCATCGTTGCTGCGGAACAGCATATCGGCGACACCGCTGCCTTCCGTACCGGGCAGCCAAGCCACCACAAAGGCATCAGAACGGTTCAACTCCGGGTTGACCCAGAGCGGGCGGCCGGTCAACAGCACCGTGACCACCGGAATACCATCGCTCTTGAGTTTCTTCAACACGGCCAAATCGGCCGGCTGCGCCAAGGCTTGATTCAAGTCTCGGCGATCGCCTTGGCCTTCGGCATACGGCGTTTCGCCAATCACCACCACTGCCACATCCGGCCGTGAACGGTAACTGCCATCTACGCTGTATTCCACCTGGCCTTGGCCTTTAACTGCGGCAGTTATGCCGGCGAGCAAAGACGTTGCACCGGGGAAATCGGCATTGGTATTTTCGGTGCCCTGCCAAGTCAGACTCCAGCCACCCGATTGGCGCGAGATATCGTCTGCACCGGCACCGGCAACCAGCACCTTTGCGGTCTTGCTTAAGGGCAGTAGATTGCCCTGGTTTTTCAACAACACCAGCGATTCGCGCACGGCGCGGCGCGCCAAAGCGCGGTGTGCTTCAGAGCCTACGGAAGCCTCTGCAACCCGTGCCGAGGGTTTGACCGAATCCAACAAACCCGCGCGGGCTTTCACGCGCAATATGCGGCGCACGGCATCATCAATGCGGGCCATAGGCACATCGCCGCGCTTGACTGCCGCCAACAGATTGCCATGAAAAGCCTTCCATTCTTCCGGCACCATGAACAGATCGATACCGGCCAAAACGGCAGGTACGCAATCGGCATTAGCGCAGCCCGAGACCTGACCGATGCCGTTCCAGTCGCTGACCACCAGACCGTCAAAACCCATGCGGCCTTTCAAGACATCGGTAAGCAAATACCGGTGGCCATGCATTTTCTTTCCATTCCAGCTGCTGAATGAGACCATCACCGTCTGAACGCCGGCAGCAATGGCATCGGCATAAGCCAGACCATGCACATTGGCCAGTTCGGCTTCGGACAATTGCGTATCTCCTTGATCAACACCGCCCGCCGTGCCGCCATCGCCGATGAAATGTTTGGCAGTAGCTAAGGTGCGTGTTGGCCCCAGAAAGTCAGCACTTCCGGCCTTGCCTTGCATGCCAGAGACAAAGGGTGCGGCAAATGCGCGTATGCGCGCAGGGTCTTCGGAATAGCTTTCGTAGGTACGGCCCCAGCGGAAATCGCTGGCCACTGCGATGGTTGGTGCGAACACCCAATCGATGCCGGTCGCTTTCACTTCACTGGCGGTTGCTGCGGCAATGGCCGATACCAAATCGGCATCGCCGGTTGCACCCAAGCCGATATTGTGGGGATACAGCACCGCACCTCGGACATTATTGTGCCCGTGCACGGCATCGGTACCCCAGAGAACGGGGATGCTTACGCCAGCAACGGCAGTTGAGGCAGCATGGTAGGCATCAGCCAGAGCGAGCCAATCCTGCACACTTGCCTGTTTGTTACCCTGCGGAAACGAGCCACCACCGTTGAGCACTGAGCCCAACTGGTATTTGCGGACATCGGCAGGGCTTGCCGATTTGATTTCAGCCTGAATCATCTGGCCGACTTTCTGCTCCAGCGTCATCTGCGAGAGCAAGGTCTCGACACGCTGTTCGATGGATGGGTTGGCCGCAGGCGGCCGAACGGCTGGCCAGACATTTACATCAGGGGTGGCCTGGCTTAGTGCGCTGGCCGGACAGACGCTGGCCAAGATTGCCAGCAGCAAAGAGGTACGTAACATAGTGACTCCTGAGATGAGCCGGACAGCAAACCTGTCCGGCTCCGGTACGACCGATCAGAAATCCTTGTGGAACTTCACACCGAAGGTACGTGGTGGGAAGAAACTGGCCTTCATGTAGCCAGGACCTGGATCGGACCATTGGCGAACCAGTTTATCGGTCAAGTTATAGACATACAACTCGGCACTCCAGCCGTCCATGGCGTTAACCAGACGGACCGAGGCGTTGTAGGTGGAGAATGCGCGTTGACCGCTGTGGAACGGACCTTCGTCGAAATTGTTGTCGGCGAAGAACATTTCACTCTGCCAATGCATCGAGACATTCGGAATCAACAGCATGTCGTCGCCAACATTGATGGTCTGTTCGAACGTCAGGTTGGTGGAGAACTCAGGCGACCACGGCAGTTTCTTGCCACGGTAATCGGCTGGACGACGCAGGGTGTTGTCAGGACGAACCTGGTTTGGATCTTCCGGCGCACATTCGCTCAAGCCCAAGTAAGCACGCTCGAAGCAGAACCAGCCGTCTTCAGCACCTGGGAACTTGGTGATGGTGGCATCCAGATACGACACCCAACCGAACAGACGACCGCCCTGCCAAGGCAGCCAATCGAATTCAAATTCGGCACCGTTGACTTTGGCCTGTGCAATGTTGGTGGTCAACAAGGTACCGATATCACGGTTGCTGACTTGCGACTTGCCGACAACTGCCCAGGTGGTACGTTGCATATTGTCGTAATTGGTCGAGAAGATCGAACCCAGCAGGTTCAATTTACCGTCCATCAAACGGGCCTTGAAGCCCAGCTCGAAGGTCATGGTTTCTTCCGGCTGGTAAGCAAATGCAGTTAAACCGCCTTCGCAATCGCAGACGTTGATTTTATCGCCGAAGCCGCCGGCTTTATAACCGGTTGCTGCGTAACCGTACAGGAACCAACGGTCGTTCAACTCATAGTCAGCGCCCAAACGCCAGGTGCCTTTGCTCCAGTCGGCCTTGAACGTGTTGTCGCTACCGGGCACGCGGTCAATGAAATCTTCAGCCAGCGAACCCATGTTGTTGGTCAGATTGTCGGCTTGGTAAAGTGCGCCGGGCAGTGTCGACCAATACGGCACAACACCGATCAAACCCCAGCTTTCATGCCAGAAAGTATTGTTCGGGTCAAACAGCGCCGGATTTACCCAGTAACCGATGGTTTCATGGTTGGAGCCGCCTTTGTCGCTTTTCTTATCCCAGGTGAAACGGTAGCCGGCAGTGATGTTGAGTTTGTCGGTGGCTTTGAAATCCAGCTGACCGAACAATGCGCGCGATTCCACGCGGCGGTCGGGCTGCACGAACGACTGCGCCAACGGAATACCGGCGGAACAGCAGAACGGAATTTCGACATCGAAACGGATATTGTTCTTTTCCTGCAGATAGAACGCACCCACCACCCATTTGATCGGGCCATCGTTCGACGATTTGACCTGAAACTCGCTGGTCAAGGAATCGTAGTTCGAATAACGGGTAGTCAGCTGCAGATCTTCGAACGGCATCAGCGCATACGGGGCAAAACCGGCATCGATGATGGCTTGCTGATCACGGATCAACAGACCGGCACCGCAGCAAACACGGTTGATACCGTAGGCCGGATGATCGGGATCGGCAAAGAAGCCGCCGTCACCGTCGTATTCCTGATGACGGGTTTCGGACGAATAAGCAATACGGTGCTCCACCAGAACATCATCAGTGGCCTGCCACTTCATTTCAGAGCGCCACGTGTCCACCGTCATATTCAACACGCCAGGCACGTTGATGTTGGCGGAGAATTGCGGTTGGTCGCAGGCGAAGAACGTGCCCTTGGCTTTTTCGCAATCTTTCAATGAAATATTGCCTGCGCCCTGATCGCGGTAGCGGTCGAAGGTCAGCAACCAATCCAAGGTATCGGTAGGCTTCATGCGCAGGCTCAAACGGCCAGCCCAACGGTTGGAGTTGCCGTAGGCATCGGAATCTTCCACCGGATGATTGCGGCGCTGATCGGTATTGACTCGGCCATCGGCCGGCACATCGTTCGGTCCGTTGAACACGCCGTCACCGTCGGTATCCCAATTCAGGTCATAGGTGTCCATGCGCTGATCGAGGTAGCTGTCGGTTTTGTCGACCATGAACGAACCGCGCAAGGCGATCCAGTCGTTGATCGGGGCATTGAACATGCCGCGAAACAACTTATGGTTGTAATTGCCGAATTCCACTTCAGCATTGCCGAACGCGGAATCGAATTCCGGACGTGCAGTAATGATGTTGATAGAGCCGGCACTGGAGTTACGACCGAACAAGGTTCCCTGCGGACCGCGCAACACTTCGACGCGCTCCACATCGTGCATCAAAGCCAGACCGGTCTGCGGACGCGGCGTGTAGCTGCCGTCCACGTGGATGCCGACGGCCGGATCGCCGAGCTCGGTAAAGTTGTTGGAGGTGATGCCGCGGACGACAACTTGTACGCCCGAATCGGAGGGAGAAAATCCGACTTGCATGTTTGGCACCAACGCGCCGAGATCACGGACATCCTGGACGCCCTGCTTGTCGAGGGTTTCCTGGGTGAAAGCAGAAACCGCCAGCGGCGTCTGCATCAATGTGGTTTCGAATTTGGTTGCGGTTACCACCACGGTTTCCAATACGTTCGGATCCTTGGCTTTTGCATCCTTGGCTTCGGTCGCCGGCGCATCCGCGGATGTGCCGTCATCGCCGTCTTGTGCCGCCGATTGTGCCCAAGCCTGCGGCAATCCCGCAAAGCCGAAACACATCGCCAGCAGCACCGCGACTTTGTTCCCCTTGTTTCGATTCATAACTCCTCCCAAATCTTTTTAAGATGCTGTGCGAATTGCCACACTTGTTTGCACCGGTTGACCGGCAGCATGCCGATTGAACTGAAATTTAACTATTTATGACAACGATGTCAATACAATTTTGAGCAAATACTCTGAATTGCTTGGGACAAAGACCTCGCCTAACACACGGTTTTTTAATATAATTCATATTATTCAGTCATATAGGAATATTCAAAGGCATACAGGCAGTAGGCGATTACGTCGCTTTTTACGGTTGACATCGCTATCATTCGCTGTCATTGTCTTGCAAAAGGCCGCCCTAGAGTCTTTATTCCAATCAGCTACTGAACCTAGGGCATAGAAACGACAACAGCTAGAGTGTGCCGTATATATCAAAGGCGCATGGAGAAAGAATATGGCACTGACACCGGGTATTTCGAGCAGCACTGATCCTTCGCCGATTTCGGAAGAAGGCGCGCCTATCAATGCGCCCGGACTGCAGGGATTTG
>JAHEBG010000348.1 GCA_024642445.1 Gammaproteobacteria bacterium
CTTCGGAGGTAAAGGTGAGCAAGGTATCATGCGTGTTGACGACCCATAGCTGCTCGATGAAATCCTCTTCCTTCACTGAAGCCGCGGCACGCCCCTTACCACCACGTTTCTGTGCGCGGTAAGTAGAAGGCATTTGCCGCTTCGCGTATCCGGCATGCGAGAGCGTTACTACGACATCTTCCGATGCAATAAGATCCAGATCGTCGAGATCTTCTTCGCTGGCGCGGATTTCGGTTCTGCGGTCATCACCGAAATCTTCTTTGATTTTCAGTAATTCATCGCGGATCACAGTCAATAAGCGCTCAGGCACCTCGAGGATCTCGATCAAATCCTGAATCTCAAGCAAAAGATTGCGGTATTCTTCGGTTAATTTTTCCTGCTCAAGACCAGTCAATCGGTTCAGGCGCATTTCCAGGATTTCTTTGGCTTGCACTTCCGACAACTGGTAACCGTCGGCTTGCAGTCCGAAGGCGTCTGCGAGTTCTTCAGGACGCGAGGCATTTGCGCCTGCGGCTTCAAGCAGCGTCTTTACCAAGCCCGGCTGCCAACGCTTCGCCTGCATGCGGTCTTTGGCAATCTGCGGACTTTGAGAGGTTTTGATCAATTCGATCATTTCATCGATATTGGCCAAAGCCACCGTCAAACCTTCCAGGATGTGGGCTCGGGCACGGGCTTTTCGCAGTTCAAAAATGGTACGGCGCGTCACTACCTCACGGCGATGACGGACAAATGCCTCAAGGATCTGCTTCAGGTTGAGCAATTGCGGACGCCCGTCTACCAATGCCACCATGTTGATGCCGAAACTCTGCTGCAACGGGGTTTCATTGAACAGGTGGTTCATCACGATCTCGGCCGAATGGTCGCGCTTGACCTCGATGTAAATGCGCATTCCGTCCTTATCGGATTCATCGCGCAGTTCGGAAATGCCTTCAACGCGCTTTTCCTTGACCAGTTCCGCGATCTTCTCAATCAGGCGGGCTTTGTTTACCTGATAAGGCAATTCGGTGACGATGATGGCTTCGCGGCCATTGTCCTGCATTTCAATTTCAGTTCTGGCTCGCATGATTACACGGCCACGGCCACCGTGATAAGCCGCATGAATACCGGAAGCGCCGTTGATGATGGCAGCTGTCGGAAAATCTGGACCTGGAATGTGTGCAATGAGAGCACTAATGCTGATTTCCGGATCGTCAATTAATGCGATGGTGCCGTTGATGATTTCGCTGAGGTTATGGGGCGGTATCTTGGTTGCCATGCCAACGGCAATGCCTTCAGAGCCGTTGATCAGAAGGTTCGGCACTTTGGTCGGCATGACCGTGGGTTCGAGTTCTTTTTCGTCGTAGTTCGGTTGGAAATCGACCGTTTCCTTGTCCAAATCAGCCAACAGCTCATGGGTGATTCGGGCCATACGTGCTTCGGTGTAACGCATTGCAGCGGCGGAGTCGCCATCGACTGAACCGAAGTTACCCTGCCCGTCAACCAGCAAATAGCGCAATGAAAACGGCTGGGCCATGCGCACTAAGGTGTCGTAAACCGACTGATCGCCGTGAGGATGGTATTTACCGATGACGTCACCGACGATACGGGCCGATTTGTAATACGGCTTGTTCGAGTGCGCGCCGAGCTCATGCATGGCGAACAGAACACGGCGATGGACCGGCTTCAGGCCGTCACGCACATCAGGCAATGCCCTGCCAACAATGACGCTCATGGCGTAATCGAGGTAGCTGCGGCGCATTTCGTCTTCGAGGTTTACCGGGATAACTTCTTTGGCTAAATCTGACATTCAGGACTCGATTTTCTTAGGAATTTAAGCAGCGGCATAGGGCCGTGAATACGGCACAACCGGACCCTTAAATTGTAACAGAAAACCGCGCCGAATAACCGCTTTTTCAGCTATATAAAACAATAAGTTATGCGCTTGACAGGCGTGAGAAAACATCGGCCATTTTTTCAGCATCGGGATGCTCGATAACGCCCTGTTCCGTGACCAGAAAATCGATGCATGCCGCCGGCGTGATATCGAAAACCGGGTTATAGACACGTGCCGCTTCGGCACCTACCGCCGTTCCGCCAATATGGGTCAATTCCGTGCCGGAACGCTGCTCGATTTCAATGTCGGCACCGCACACGGTTGCCATGTCGACCGTGGTACTCGGTGCCACCACTATAACTTTGACGCCGTGGGCTTTGGCCGCCAAGGCATGGGCATAGGTACCGATTTTATTGGCGACATCGCCGTTGGCAC
>JAHEBG010000349.1 GCA_024642445.1 Gammaproteobacteria bacterium
TGATTAAAGATGTTGCTGCGATCGGTTTGATTGTTGTAGGCGGAAATGGCCACTTGGGTGCCGTTGGCATTTACCGCACCGGGGTAGACATTTTGATAGAACTTGTCGTAGTTTGCGGCGCGGAACCGATTACGCCAGATCATGCCGTCGCCGTCGTGTTCCAGCAACAGATCAAAACTGCCAACGTCGGTGTGCGCGGTACTGTCTTTGGCGCTTCCGAAAAAACGGCTGCGCTCGGTTTCAAGCGGACGGCCCATATATGAGGGAATGCCGCGGTCAACCGTGCGGTCATCGTTGAATACTTCAACGCTCAGAACGGCCCGGGTGCTGTCATTGATACCAAAGGCCAGACTGGGATTGATACCGCTCAAGCGTCGATGCACGCTATTACGGAAGCTGCCGGACTGTTCGCCCATGCCGGTGATGCGCCATGCCACGTTGTCGGTGGCGGCAGCACCAAAATCGCCTTGCACGCGATAGCTGTCAGCGCTTCCGGCCTGCAGACTCAAGGAGGCGGTGTCAATGCCATTGGCCTGCTTGCTGACGCGATTGATCACGCCGCCGGCGCCGCCGCGCCCGAAAATCATGGCATTGGCGCCTTTAAGCACTTCTACCTGCTCAATATTGTAAAAATCGCGGTAGTACTGCACATCGTCACGAATGCCGTCGGTGAAAAAGTCGCCGGTGCTGGTATTGCCTCGTAATACGGGCGCATCGCGGTGGCCTTCACCTTGTGCCATGCCGGCGCCGGGAACATAGCGCACCAGATCTGCCATGCCTTGCAGGTCCTGCTCTTGGATTTGCTGGGCGCTCACCACCGATACCGCTTGTGGAATATCCTGAACCGGCGTGTCGGTTTTCATGGCGCTGACCGGGTTGTTGGCGGCATAACGCAAGGGAAATCCACGAACTTCCACTTTATCCAAGGTGCCCGGTGTTGCGGGGGGATTTTGTGCAAATACGGGTGCAGACAGAACGCAGAACAGAGCCAGAGCAAGAGGTTTTTTGGCAAGCATGACTGAAAGAATATATGTAAATGAGAATCAATCTTATTAACATTTAATGGAGCTTGCAAGGTGGTTGCCCACACTTCATCTTAACTCTTTGATATTTATGCGTCAGTACGCGATACTGAACATCCGCCACTCAGGCCATAACCGTTTAATTGCGCAAGGAATAGACCATGACCAGCGAACAAGGCTCCACCGGAAATGTTATTGCGGCATTGTGCAGTTTATTTATTCCTGGTTTGGGCCAATTGATCCAGGGCCGTTTGTTGTCCAGTCTTTTCTGGTTCATCAGCGCCTGCATCGCGTTTGCAGTGACCTGGGTGATAACCCTGAGTCTGCTGCCCTTCGGCTGGTTTCTGGTCAGTATTTTTTCATGCATTAGTGCAGCACGTTTCCGGCGTTGATGCCATACAGTGACTGCCTTCACAACAGAGGCTGCACTGAACGCTAAACTGGCAGTGCAAATCATCAATCGGGCAAAGTTAATGAACAGCTTTCGTGGCGGTGTAATGCTCATTGTGCTGGCGTTGTCGGCGTGTGGCGGCGGCGGAGGTGGATCCAAGCCCGATCCGACCCCAAGCACCACCTGCGCCGAGCGCTTGGGCACCGGTGGTTTCGTTACCACCACGGTCAATAACCCCAGTGTTACCGACAGCACATGCCCGTCCGGGCAATCGCTGACGCAGTCCGGTATCTCATATACCACTACCACCACCACGTATTCCTGCCCTTCGCCCAACAGTCAAAGCAACCCGGTGGCATCCAGCACCACCTCGGCACCGATAGTCACCCAAAGCAAAATCTGTACACCGGTTGCCGCACTCACCTGCGCCCAAAAGCTGGGCACCGGCAGTTTCGTGGATTCAAGCCAAGTCAGTACGGTAACCGACAGCACCTGCCCTGCGGGACAGCGCATTATTCAAAATGGCCTGTCGAATATCACCACCACAACAACATACGCCTGCGCCAACCCCAGCAGTACCGATGACCCGGTGGCCTCGATTACCGTGTCTACTCCGGTGCTTACCCAGCCAAAGGTTTGTAATCTTGAAGCGCCTATCAATTACAGCACCTACTTCCGGGAAAAAACCGGCGTTACCCAAGCGAATGCGGCCGGCTTCATCGGCACCGGGGTAAAAATCGCCATTTACGATAACGGCTTCAACGTCAACAATGCAGCGCTTGCGGGCCGCGTATCCGCCACCTTTGGCGATTTAACCGACGACTCAACAGATAAC
>JAHEBG010000039.1 GCA_024642445.1 Gammaproteobacteria bacterium
CTGAATGATCTGCTTTTTCAGTTCTTTCGGCGGCTCCGGCGGTGGCGGCGGTGGCGGTGGTGGCGGTGGTGGCGGTTCGGTGAAGGACACCAGAGTAATGGTGTCTTCGCCTTTCTTGGTGTCATTGACCGAAACCGGTGCCATCAGCATCATGAATATCAGCACATGCACGGCAATGGCCGCAGCATTCGCCGTAACCCTAGGCCAGCTGAATCGATTTTTCTGCTCGTATTTTGATTTCAAATCCGTCATGTGGCGGCGGCTCTGCTAATAATAAGGAATGTTAATAGCGCCTGGGCGCCCTAACCCGCGGTTAGGCGGGAACCTATGAGTTTACAACATAATTCTGAAGACTGCCAAGCCTTACTTCAGCCCAGCCTGCTTGAGCTGGGTATTGGCTTGTGACTGGCTTTCTGGGTACTTGGCAGCCTCACGCAAAGCGGCTATCCAGGCATTACGATTATCTAGCCCAAATTCGGACTCGGCTTCAGCCAAAATAAGGTAAACATCACCCTTGTTTTCCACGCCCTTTTTGAGAGCGCGCAAGGCTACTTCCTTGGCTTTGGCATAATCCCCCTCTTCGGCAAGAACACGGGCCAGCAATGCATCGTATTCACCTTTTGGGGACATGTCTGCTGCTTTGCCCCAGGCATCGATGGCGCCCTTAGGCTGATTGCTGTAGTAATACGATTGACCCAGAATGTTGTACACCATCATATCCGGCTTGATGATGCCTTTGCCAATACCGTCATTGATGATTTTAATGGCCTGATCTTCCTTGCCATCGATGTACGAATAGGACACGTAGCCGGCTTCGTACTCAGCAAGCGTTTTGATTTCGCCCTTGGCAAACAGTGCATCGAAGACCTCGGCCGCCTGTTTGTACTGTTTAGCATTGGCCAGAACCAGCAATTGACGGACCTGAGCATCCTTGTCATTGGGGTCTGCATTGCCCATGGCTTTGGTGACAGCATCAGCCAGTTTCTTTGCTTCCGCTTTTTGCCCGGTCTTGTTGTAGGAGTCGACCAACAGCGTGGCCAGATTCGGATCGGTGCCATTGTCCATCGCGTAGGCCTGCTTCAGACTAATGATGGCTTCTGGATAACGCCCAAGACGGTACAGTGCGTTGCCGCGGTTTTTCAATACGGTCAGATCTTCGGTACCGGTTTCTTTCGCGAATCGGTCTACATACAGAAGCGAATCGGCATATTGTTTGTCGGCCAGCAACATTTGGCTCAGAACATACATCAATTGGAAGTGTGCGTTGTTGCTTAGGCCGTTTAGCTCAATTGCCTTCTTGGCAAAGCTAATGGCCTGAGTGTAGTCCGTGCCGCCTTTGCTCAAATGTGCTTGCACGCTCTGGTTGGCGGCTTCTGCTTTCTCATTGTTGCTGGCATCCGGATTGCCCATGACTGCTTGCGCCGCGGTCAACAACGCATCGGGGTTTTTTTCGTTGGAAGCCTTAACCAGCTCCGCCCATTCTTTCTTGATTTTGGTTTTAGTCGCTTCCGGTTCTATCCTCGTGGCATTAGGGTATTTGGCAACGGGTGCTGCCGGGTCTACCGGGGCATCACAGGCAATAACATTACCGTCAGTTCCGTAGCATTTTTCAGCCTTAAGGCGATCACGAGCACCACCAGACTGGGCACCCACGCTCAATGCGGCAAAGCCGAAGGATAGGGCACAGACGGCCAAGACAAGGGGTTTTGTAGTGTTCATTTTCATTCCTGGAAGCGCGTAAGCATAGCGCTAGAGTAATTGCTCTCGGCAACAGACTCAAGTGCTGCACAAGGAAACCGGCAGTTTCCGTTCATATTCAGGCTCAGATATCGAGGTTGCCGACCCTAAGTGCGTTTTCTTCAATGAACTCGCGCCGGGGTTCTACCAACTCACCCATCAGTGTCGAGAAAATCTGGTCGGCGGCAATGGCATCTTCAATCCGCACCTTTAGCAGTCGGCGGCTTTCCGGGTTTACCGTGGTTTCCCACAATTGCTCCGGATTCATTTCACCCAAACCTTTGAAGCGCTGTATACTGCGGCCTTTTTTTGCTTCATCCAACAGCCACTCCTGGGCTTCGGCAAAGCGGGAAACCGGCAGCTGTTTGCCGCCACGCTGCACGGTTGCGCCGGGTTGAATCAAGCCATGCAAGACCTGGGCCACTTCTGTGATCTGGCGCAGCTCGCCTTGAATCAACTGGTTGGCGGCCACCGTTTGAATGACCTGTAGACCGTTGTGTTGTTTTTCAATAACTAAGGCGCCGCCTTGGTCTTCGCCAGACAATTGACTGCTAATGCGATAACGCGCCTTGCCGGCGCCGCGACCATTGAGCTTGGCTTCCAGTTCCAAACACCAGGAATCCAAAGCACCGGCGTGTTCAAAATCAGTAGCCTGCAGTGCACGGCTATCCAGCAGCCCTTGCAAGACATCCATATCAACGCGGTAAGCAAAGCGTTCCATTACACTCTGTGCAGATACTACTTGCAACATCAGCTTTTCCAAGGCCTCGCCTCGAATTGCCGGTGCGCCCTTGGCGGGTTGCAGCTCGGCATTTTCAACGGCATTGTTGACCAGATAGGCATTCAGTGCCGCAACGTCTTTCAAATACAATTCATTCTTGCCTTGTTTGATTTTGAACAAGGGCGGAAGACCGATATAGATATGACCGCGCTCGATCAATTCCGGCATTTGACGATAGAAAAACGTCAGTAGCAAGGTGCGGATGTGCGAGCCGTCAACGTCGGCGTCGGTCATCAGAATAATGCGGTGGTAGCGCAATTTATCGGGGTTGTATTCTTCTTTGCCGATGCCGCAGCCCAGCGCCGTAATCAATGTACCCACCTCGGCTGAGCTGAGCATGCGATCGAAACGCGCGCGCTCTACATTCAGGATTTTTCCTTTCAGCGGCAAAATAGCCTGAGTTTTCCGATTACGGCCCTGTTTGGCCGAACCACCGGCGGAGTCACCTTCGACGATAAACAATTCTGAAAGAGCCGGATCTTTTTCCTGACAATCGGCCAACTTGCCGGGCAGTCCGGCGATATCCAGCGCGCCTTTACGGCGCGTTAAATCACGGGCTTTGCGCGCAGCTTCACGGGCTCTGGCAGCGTCCACAATTTTACCGGCAATAGCCTTGGCTTCATTGGGGTTTTCCTGCAGGAATTCTTCCAACTTCTGGCCGATAACCGACTCTACAGCTGGCCGCACCTCCGAAGACACCAACTTTTCTTTGGTTTGGGAGCTGAAGCTTGGGTCGGGCACCTTTACCGACAATACCGCAATCATGCCTTCACGCATGTCGTCACCGGTCATGGTGACTTTTGCTTGTTTACCTACGCCGCTTTGCTCGATGTAATTGCCGAGAGTACGGGTGAGCGCAGCACGGAAGCCGATGAGATGGGTGCCGCCGTCTTTCTGCGGAATGTTGTTGGTGAAACAGAACATGGTTTCCTGATAGGAGTCGGTCCACTGCAATGCGATATCCACCACTATGCCGTCTTTTTCGCCGCTGGCAGAAATAACGTTTGGATGCAAAGGCGTTTTCAGCTGCGCCAGATGTTCTACAAAACTGGCAATGCCGCCTTCATACTGGAACACATCGCGCTTGCCTTCGCCGCGCTCATCGATCAACTCGATTTTCACACCCGAGTTGAGAAAGCTAAGCTCACGCAAACGCTTGGCTAGAATGTCGTAATGAAACTCGACATCGGTAAAGATTTCAGCGCTGGGCAGAAACCGCAAGGTGGTTCCACGCTTAGCCGAGTCGCCGGATTTTTTCAGCGCCTCAACCGGCTCACCCAGCGCGTATTGTTGTTGGTAATGTCCACCATCGCGCCAGATATCCAACCACAACGAGGATGATAAGGCGTTGACCACGGAAACGCCCACACCATGCAATCCGCCGGAAACTTTGTAACTGTTGTCATCAAACTTACCGCCGGCATGCAATACGGTCATGATGACTTCTGCCGCGGATACACCCTCTTCTTTATGGATATCCACAGGAATGCCGCGGCCATTATCGGATACCGAACAGGATCCATCGTTGTGCAACTTGACAGTGACCACATCGCAATGGCCGGCCAGCGCCTCATCTATGGCGTTATCGACGACCTCAAACACCATGTGGTGCAGGCCGGTTCCGTCATGCACATCGCCGATATACATACCCGGGCGCTTGCGCACCGCTTCCAGGCCCCGAAGGACGGTAATTCGGCTGGAATCGTAATTGCTTTCTTTGCCTGGCTGCTCGTGCTCTGTCATGCGCTTTTTTGAACCTTAAATTATTTTTTAAATATATGATTTATATGGATTTTATTCCATATTTTACTTCTCTCATAGTATACACTATTTCAACACCTTTGCGAAGGTGCGCACTAGGCTACACGGCCATGTTCCACGTGAAACAACTGGCTGTCTGTAAACCTATTTTTAAGGGTGGGGTCGGACTCCGTCCCAGTGATCCAAATTTGGCCGTTACTTTCCGATAACACTTCGGTTACCAGTTGGAAGTGTCGATTATCCAGCTCTGAGGCCAGGTCATCAAAACATAAAATGGGCCAAAAACCCTTAACGGCATAAAAATGCCGTGCCTGCGCTAATAGGGCCGCCAATGCCAAAAGTTTGCCCTGGCCTCGGGAAAAATGCTGTTGTGTAAGGGTTTCACCCAAGGTGAGCTGCCAATCCGCCCGATGTGGGCCTACGCCACAATAGCCAGTCTGCATATCGCGCACAAAATTCAACCGCAGGGCATCCAACAGCCTAACCTGATCGTGTTTCCAGCCGTGCTGGTAGTTGAGTGCAAACGCTTCGTATTCAGGCACCATGCGCGCCGCTATGGCGCACATTTCTGGATACAGTGCATTCAGGTAGTTTTGACGAAATTGCCCGAGTTGTTCACCCGTTTCAGCAAACTCCAGATCCCATGCCGAAAGTGCCTGCGCGCTGGGTTGCGTCTTAAGTAAAGCATTACGCTGCTTTAATACTCGATTAAACCGTCGCCAGACATGGATAAAGTCTGGTTCCACGTGAAACAAGGCCCAATCAACGAAACGGCGTCGATTATCCGAACTGCCGGTTATCAAAGCATGGCTTCCGGGCTCAAAAGTGAGTATGGGGAATTCTTGGCAGAACAGGCTAAGGTTATCTTGCGGTTCGCCGTTCATTCGCGCAGTCCAACTGGCGCCACTGTGTTGCAGTCCGGCTTGCTGCGGCAAGCCTTTCGCGTTTTTCCAATGGACTACCAATTGCAGCTGGGGATGGTTTTGCTGGATAAGGCCGTCACGTACCCGGCCTCGGAAGCTGCGGCCGTACCCCAAGATGTGCAAGGCCTCGATCAGACTGGATTTACCGGCGCCATTCTCGCCGACAATAAGATTAACGCCCGGGACGGGCGTTAAATAGAATTCCGTGAAACAGCGAAGATTCGCGCCTTGCAGTTGCGTGATGTGCATTACAGACGCAGAGGCATGACCACGTGTCGGCTACGTTCATGGCTGGCTTCTCGAACTAGGGCAGACGAATTGCCGTCCCGTAATTTGATGATGACATCTTCTTCGCGCAGGGTGGAAAGTGCCTCTAGCAGGTAATTGACATTGAAACCAATGCTGATTCCGTCAACCGAGGAATTGATCTCGATTTCTTCCTGGGCTTCTTCCTGTTCCGGGTTGTGCGCAACGATATTAAGCACGCCTGGGGAAATATCCAGTTTAACGCCTTTGAATTTCTCGTTTGATAAAATAGCAGCGCGTTGCAGAGCATTACGCAAAAGATCGCGGTTTACCCGCACTTCTTTATCGGCACCAATGGGGATCACTGCCTCATAGTCCGGGAACTTGCCTTCAATCAACTTGGTGCTGAAGGTGACATCGCTTCGGCTGATGCGCAGATGGTTATTGCCTACTTCCAGCTCAATATCGCCATCCCCATCTTCCAACAGTCGCTGCAGTTCAAGCACACCCTTGCGCGGCATGATGATCTGCTTGCGGTTTTCAACACCGGCATTGAGTTCGGTTTCACACAATGCCAAGCGATGGCCGTCGGTTGAAACACAACGCAGCGTAGTGCCCTTTAAATCAAACAATAAGCCATTCAGGTAATAACGCACGTCTTGTTGTGCCATAGCGAATGCGGTGCGTTCTATCAACTCTTTCAGCGCCGCCTCGGGTACGCGTATGCGTTCAATGATCGCCAATTGGTCGTTTTCTGGGAAATCCTTGGCGGGTAGGGTGGCTAAGGTGTAGCGACTTTTTCCGGCATGAATGGTGACTTTATCGCCATTGTGATTGAGTGTAATTTTGCTGCCGTCAGGCAAGGCCCGGACGATATCAAACAACTTTCGGGCCGGGATGGTGATTTCACCGTTTTCACCGTCATCCACCGAAGCGCGTGCTGTAAGTTCCACTTCCAAATCGGTGCCCTTCAACGATAAAGCACCGTTTTCAACCTGTACCAGAAGGTTACTTAATACCGGTAGTGTCTGCCGACGTTCAACCACGTTGACGACTTGTTGCAAGGGCTTCAAAAATGCTTCACGAGAGAGACTAAAGCGCATAAGAGGATTTCCAATAACTAAGTTTATTATTTATAAATGGTGGTGGTAGGGGTAGAAAAAACTCGGGATAAGTATTATAAGTATATGAAATATATACAATTAATCATCTAATAAAGCATTTAATGACTGCAGTTGAAGCATGTGCAGTAACTGTGGATAAAAACCAATATCGATTTTTGACCACAACTTATCCACATGCCATACCTGTGTTTATTCCGTAAGCTTACGAACCAATTTATCCCAATCCTCCCGGATCTTTCCATCGGATTCACGAAAGCCTGCAATGACCCGACAACCGTGCAATACCGTTGTATGATCACGGCCACCAAACGCTTCGCCGATTTCAGGCAAACTGTGTTCCGTTAACTCTTTTGCCAACGCCATTGCCAGCTGCCTCGGCCGTGCCAAGGAGCGCGTCCGACGTTGCGACAATAAATCCGCCAACTTCAATTGATAGTAGTCTGCCACGGTTTTCTGAATATTGCTTAAGGAAATTACCGAAGCTTGGGCCCGCATCAGATCTCGCAGTGTTTCCTGTGCAAACTCCAGGGTAATCGCACGCCCAGTAAAGTTGGCACGGGCCGCCAAGGTATTTAAAGCGCCCTCCAGATCGCGAACGCTGGAATGCAGGCGTTTCGCGATCTGCCAGGCGACATCCGCAGGTAAATCGATACCGCGACGTGCAGCTTTATCCATCAAAATAGTGGCCCGGGTTTCGTCATCGGGCGGTTCCAATACCACTGAAAGCCCCCAGCCTAACCGCGATTTCAATCGAGGCTCCAGATTTTCCACTTCCCGTGGGAAACGGTCGCAAGTCAGAATAATCTGCTGTTTGCCGTCCATCAGCGAATTGAACGTGTGGAAAAACTCTTCCTGCGTGGTGTTCTTGCCGGCAAAAAACTGGATATCGTCAATCAACAAGGCGTCCACTTGCTGGAATTGCTTCTTGAATTGCGCCATGGTTTTATCGGTCAAGGCTTTCATCATGGCGTTGAAAAACTGTTCCGAGCGCAGATATAAAACTCGCATGCCGGGGTTTTGCGAACGCATATAGTTTCCGGCCGCATACATCAAATGCGTTTTACCCAGGCCGGTGCTGCCATAAAGCAAGAGCGGGTTATGGGCTTTTCCAGGATTTTTTGCAACCTGCAAGGCCATCGCATGCCCCATTTGATTGCATTTGCCGACCACGAAGTTATCGAAGGTGTAGTGGCCGTCGACATTGCCTAGAAATTCCGATTCCACGGGTTTTTTGACGGATTTTGCCGGCGCCGAGGATTTTTGTTGGGAACCTACCAAAACACGCACCGGCAGAGGATTGCCGGCAAAATGATCGGCCAAAGCTTGGATACGTATTAAATAATCGGCCTGAATGCGCTCGACCACAAAGGCATTCGGCGCCAGTAAATGCAACTCATTGTTATGGCTAATAGCCTGCAAGGGCTTCAACCAGGTGTGCACATCCTCGGTCGGGTATTCCTGCTCCAAGCGTTGTAGACAATGCGACCAAACGTTCATGCGACGACAATCTTCTGTGGATAACTCATCCGGCCGTTCAGTCTAGCCTGTTGCCATGCCATCTGCCAAGCCTTGTTTTACTTGACGCGCC
>JAHEBG010000350.1 GCA_024642445.1 Gammaproteobacteria bacterium
CGCCGCGGACACAAGCATCATATACCCATACGGTTCGAGGCGAGAGTATTTTGTACGGGCTTTAGTCTTAATGCTGCTGTTTTTTCGCAGACCAGTAAGATAAAAAGTTGCGCCCCGTAGAGTTTGATAATCCATCCAGTTGTTCACCAGACAGAACGGCCGAGTGATGGTATGGTCCAGAATTATCTTCAGTAACAAAGGCAATCCGGATGGTATGCCAATCTGTATTTATGCGAGCTTGAGATACTGGCGAGCCATAGAAAGTTCCACTGAAGGTTTTCCCATTGACTTCAGTTACAATAAACTCTTTGTAGTACGCTTCTGCGCCCGGTTTGGGTCGAAGATCAACTTTCCAGACACCTATGAGTTGGCTTGCATTAGGGTCGTGATCAGAAGTGCCTCGGGTGACGCAGCTTGTGAGTAAAAGAGCAAGCGCTAGGGCAGTGGCTACACGCATATAAATTTCTCCGAATGCTGTCTATAGCCTAATTTATTCGGAAACCACCGCCAGCACAATCATCATATTCCCAGACGGCTCGAGGCAGTCCATGCTTGAGTGCATTGTTACTGCCCCGTGCGCCATTGCGATTGGCATTGCCATGCTATACAAGTACCGCGGCACTTGCTGAGCAGAGAAATGATAGCTTGATGTCATAGCCCTCCCGCCTCGCTCGATCAGTATGCGCTGATACTCTCTGTTTAACCCTAATGCATGGGAATAAGAACATATACGCCAATAATGAAGTCTGCGACAAAGCCGTTTACAGTATCAATGCATCATGTGGATGCAATCCGTAGCACGGCAAGGCTTGCCAGAAAGACAGTAATGCCAGCGCCAAGGGTGCCTACAACGGCGAAGCTTCAGATAAAACTCGCCGGCAGGTGTTGGCTCTTTAAGTGAGATGGGCAGGTAATTATTGCCGTGGACGAGCCAGCATGTAACCCAGCCACGCGAAGGGGAAGTAAGCACAAAGTAAGTCTACAGCGATGAACCACGTTGGTGCAGGAATCATGCGCGCTGCCATGACGCCACCAACAAAGAACAGTGCGCCTACAACCAGCGCCCCTATGTGCTTGCGCTGAGATGCGATTTTTACAGCGATAACAGCGCCGACCAGTGTTCCGAAAGCATGGGCGAGAAAAGGAAACAGGAAGTGACGTGGCTCAAGTAGAGGTAAGGCGGCACGTATGCCTTCTGCCGTAGTCATGTCAGCACCCATAGGGGGCGGAATGACATATCCGCTAGCCATAACCAGTGCCATGTTGACGATGCTACCCACGATAAGGCCAAGTACGATGCCAAGAATCAATCTTAAGATAGTCATTGCTGAATTCTCCCTTGTGCCAACCGCCTGAATTAATCCGTGTCGTTCGCGGCTTTTCTAAAACTATTGCTCAAATTTTGCTTAAACTCAACATGCCAATTAAGGCATCGGTTAAATGAGTTATCAGTTGATTGCGCTCTGTTAGCCTCATTAGATTGAAAATGTAAAAAGGCTCTTGCACATAGCCTCTGTGCCAGGAACGTATTTAGACGATGCAGCCGACTTCTGAGCAACCTCTTTAAAGAGCGGCGAGCCATTGCTGTCTGCAATCTTTACTTCTTTCACGGAACCGTCAGACGCAAGCCGCACATCAATTACAACCCAGCCCTGAGCTCTGGTGCGGAGGGCCTTGCTAGGATAGCTCGGAACTGACCTCTCTGAGATGCGTGCTTCGCATCGCTGCGTTTCTGGAATGTAAGGCGCCCCGACTTTTTTAGCGTTGACATCTGCTTGAGACGCCATTAGGGATGATGAACCGAGTGCCGTAAACACAGCGAAAAAAGCTAGATGTACTTTCACGAATCCGCCTCCAAAAAATTAATTATCAATAGACAACAATGTCACGGTAGAAAATAAGATTACACGAAATCCTACGTTAAATTATTTTGCTTTAAGCGTAAGGCTGTACTCGGCCTTTCCCGGCAAAAACGGCGTGGCTTTATGCTGCACCCAATCGGCATGGCCCGCACCCCAGAACGGCGACAAAGGATGACCGCTCTGACCGCCGGGCATATGGATGATGCCGTCTTCCTCACGGCCCGGTGATACCACCATGCGCTCGGAAGCGCCGAAGCCTGGTGCTGCTACCAGTGGCATATCGGCATCGCCGGATTGCGGATCGGCGGGCATGCACAGCGCAGATTTCATAAAGCCGGGCAGGGCAGCGGCCAACGGGTGACAGATGTTGGCGGTATTGC
>JAHEBG010000351.1 GCA_024642445.1 Gammaproteobacteria bacterium
TCGATGCGCTGACCCGCATCCTGGAAGTGGAACCGTTCGACGGCATGATTATTTTCGCCCGCACCAAACTGGCCACCGACGAACTGGCGCAGAAACTGCTGGCCCGTGGCTTTTCAGCCGCTGCCATCAACGGCGATATCAATCAGGCCCAGCGTGAACGCACCATCGGCCAACTCAAAGACGGCAGCATCGATATTCTGGTGGCTACTGACGTAGCGGCACGCGGCCTTGACGTCGATCGTATCAGCCATGTCATCAACTACGACGTGCCCTACGACACCGAAAGCTATGTGCACCGCATCGGCCGTACCGGCCGTGCCGGACGCAGCGGTGAAGCCATTTTGTTCATCGCCCCGCGCGAACGCGGTATGTTGCGTGCCATTGAGCGCGCCACCAACCAGCCGATTGAAAACATGGAATTGCCGAGCGTGGCCACCATCAATGAAGTACGGATGGACAAGTTCAAGCAGCAGATTACCGAAACCATGGCGTCCTCGGATCTGAAACTGTTCCGGCAATTAGTGGAAGCTTACGAACAGGCGATGAACGTTCCGGCCATTGAAATCGCGGCGGCTCTGGCGAAAATGGCGCGCGGCGACGTTCCACTGTTTTTGGAAGCTTCGAAACACATGGACCGTAAGCCGAAAGATTTTGAACCGCGCGAACGCAGCGAAAAGCGCGGTACCCGTGAACCGCGTTTCGAGCGTGAGCCGCGTGAAGGCAAATTCGAGCGTCCGGCGCGCGAGAAAAAAGAACGCGCACCGCGCGATACCGAAGCCGGTATGGAATCCTACCGCATCGAAGTCGGCTACGAGCACGGCGTCAAGCCAGGCAACATCGTAGGCGCAATCGCCAATGAAGCCGGACTCGACTCCAAGCACATGGGCCGCATCGAGATTTTCGATGACTACAGCATCGTCGACTTGCCCGAAGGCATGCCGAAAGACGTGTTGACCCATCTGAAAACGGTCTGGTGCGCCGGCCAGCAACTGCGCATCACCAAAGACGGCACCACGCCCGACAGCGCACCGAAAAAACCGCGCCCGCCACGCCGCCCGGATACCCGCGAGCGTGCGGACACGCCGTTCAAGAAGAAAGTGAAAAACGAAGCGTTCTTCGAATTCCGTCAGGGCAAGAAGAAAAACAAGTTCAAGGACTGACCGATGGCTGCCGCAGGCTCTGACGCGGATGCCCTGATCATCGGCGGCGGTGCCGCCGGACTGATGTGTGCGCTTACTGCAGGCTATCGCGGCAAGCGCGTTACCGTTCTGGAAGGCAGCAACCGCTGCGGTAAAAAAATCTTGATGTCGGGCGGCGGCCGCTGTAACTTCACCAATACCGGCACCGCGCCCTCGAATTTCCTGTCGAACAATCCGCATTTCTGCAAATCGGCACTGGCGCGCTACCGGCCGCAGGATTTCATTGACATGGTCGAGCGCCATGGCATTACCTACCACGAAAAAGAACTGGGGCAACTGTTCTGCGATGACTCCTCCAAGCAGATCGTGAAAATGCTGCTGGACGAATGCCAATGGGCCGGCGTCAACATCGAGACCGGTGTGCACATAGAACGTGTAGTGCATGACGGCAGTTACCTTGTGCATACCGCGCAGGGCATCCGGCGTGCAGCATCCTTGGTTATTGCCAGCGGCGGATTGTCCATTCCCAGCATGGGTGCTTCCGGATTGGGCTACCAGTTGGCCCGGCAATTTGGCCACCGTGTGCTGGAGACCCGCGCCGGCTTGGTGCCGTTTACGCTCAGTGGCAAACCGCTGGAACAGTATTCAGAACTGGCTGGCGTTGCATTGCCGGTCTGTGTGCGCTTTGGCACAACCGAATTCCACAATGCCCTGCTGTTTACCCACCGCGGCCTGAGCGGGCCGGCCATTCTTCAGATTTCCTCGTACTGGCAATTGGGCCAGGCCATCAGCATTGATCTACTGCCCGGGCGTGATGCAGCTGCAGAATTGCTGGCACTGCAGCAAAAGGGTCACAAAGCCGAACTGAAAACGGTGCTGTCCGAGTGGTTGCCGAAACGCTTGGCGCATTTATTATGCAGCGATTTTTTCATCAACAAACCGATCAATCAAATAACGCATGCCGAACTGAAGCGTGTTGGACATGCCTTGCAGCATTGGCAGATTGTTCCCAGCGGTACCGAAGGTTACCGCACCGCTGAGGTGACCTTGGGCGGCGTGGACACCGATGAGGTGTCTTCAAGCACCATGGCCTCTAAACATC
>JAHEBG010000352.1 GCA_024642445.1 Gammaproteobacteria bacterium
CGTACGTCGAAGAAAAGTCGTATCAAGATTACCGCACCAGCTGAGTCAAGGCGGGCATTCGGCAACGTAGCGGTCAAAACAGGCAATGGCATCGTCGATGCCAATCATCTCCATCACCCCCGGAAACTCCACCCGTTTGCCCCAGGGCAGATCGTGCGCGGCGCAATGCATGTAGCGCTCGGCCGCTTGCGGATAGCGGTTTACGGTAAAGCGCAGGTCGGAGTAGGGGCCTGAGCGGGTGGCATCGGTACAGGCGTATAGCCCCAGCACTTTAGTGCCCATGGCATTTGCCATGTGTGCCGGCCCGGAGTCCGGTGTCATTACCAGGTCGGCGCGCGCCAACAATGCCAGCAGTTGCTTCAGGGTGTCTTTGCCTATCAGGTCTATGGGGGGCTTGGGCATTTCAGCGCGAATGGCATCGCCCATGCTGCGCTCGAGTTCGCTGCCGCCGCCGCATAACACTACCTGCCAGCCATTAGCCTGGGCATGACGCGCCACCGCGGCGTAGCGCTCCGGTAACCAATTGCGCAGCGGGTGGCTGGAGCAGGCGGAGATCAACAGACAAGGTTTGTCATCGGGCCATTGCTGTTTGGCCCAGTCATGGTCGGCCTGTGGAACCGGAATATGCCATTCAACATCGGTCTGCGTCGCCCCCAGGGGCTCGGCAAACAGACCGAATACATCCAATACATGGTGGTGCGCGTGCCGGATACGTTCATTGATGAACAGGCCATGGCCTTCCTTGGCGCGCTTTCGGTCGTACCCAATGCGGCGTTTGGCGGAAATCACCGCTGAAATCAGATTGGCACGTAACGCCAATTGCATCTGCAACAGCACATCGAAACGGCGTCCGTCCAACTGCCGTGACAACGCTTTCAGCCCGGCCAGTCCGGATTTCTTATCGAACGCGATAAGTTCCACACCCTCCAGGCCTTGCATCAGTTTGGCCTCGCCTTTGCCCAGTATCCAGGTGATACGGCAGCTGGGGTTCTGCCTGCGCAGGGTATGGATCAGCGGCAGTACATGGGTGGCATCACCCAAAGCCGACAAGCGCAGAATGCAGATGGAATTTACGGCAGTGGCATGATTCACTTGATACACTCTAGCAATGAGAAAATGGGCAACGTACGCGGAACAGCACCAAAGCACATGCAACGAAGGCGTGATGCACATGCTGCAGGATCGGGATCGCCTGCCGGCTGTGAGCGCGCTTCAGTTTAACGCAAGCGCTTACCCTGCGTCGCAACCGGTTAGCGGCGAAGGCGGCCGGGGAGGCGCCTGGTTTGTGTCATCAAGTGCCGGGCCTGCTGTGCTGAAGCACTATCTTCGCGGTGGGCGTGCGGCATTGATCAGTAGCGACAGCTACGTATATCTGGGCGAAGCACGGGTTCGCAGTTTTGCCGAGTTCCGTTTGTTGAAACAGCTGCGCGCACGCGACCTGCCGGTGCCCTTGCCCTTGGCCGCATTCTGTCTTCGTAAACATTGGCATTACCGCGCTGCGCTGTTGACCGAGCGTATTCCACATGCGCGCAGTTTCCTCGACACGGTGCGCCAGGGTGATGCGCCTTGGCAGCGCGTTGGCCAGACGCTGGCACAATTTCATCTTGCCGGTGCACGCCATTCGGATATGAATGCCCAAAACATTCTGCTGGATGCGGCAATGCACGTACATATCATCGATTGGGATAAAGGACAGTTGCTGAACGGCCCGGGCCGATGGTGTGGCACTGTGCTGGCACGGTTGCAGCGATCGCTGCAAAAAGAACTGGGCTCACAGGCAGCGGGGCTGAGCGCAGAAGGTTGGGTGGCGCTGGAATCGGCATACAAAGGGAGCATTCCATGGCATGGCTGATGCGTTTCATGGGGGTTGGCAATTCGCAGGCGGCCCCGGTGTTGGGTTCTGCCAGTGCCGTATTGGAGTTGGAGGGTGCACCGAAGTTACTCATTGACTGCGGTCAGGAAACCCTTACCGCGTATCTGGCGCACTATGGCAAGCCGCCGGAAGCCATCTTCATCACCCATTTGCACATGGATCATATCGGGGGTCTGGAGCGTCTGTTCTATACGGGCTATTTCGATGAGGCATTGCGCGGAAAAATACGCTTGTATGTGCCAGCACCATTAATCCCGGCAATGCAGGCGCGGTTGGCTGATTATCCGGGGGTTTTGGCCGAGGGCGGCGCCAATTGGTGGGATGCGTTCCAATTGATTCCAGTCAGTGCCGGCTTTTGGCATGAC
>JAHEBG010000353.1 GCA_024642445.1 Gammaproteobacteria bacterium
CGTTCGGCTTCAACGCGTTCGGCTTCAACGCGTTCGGCTTCAACGCGTTCGGCTTCGAGAAGCTCGGCTTCCATATCAGCGATGGCAATTGGCGTTGGCGAAGCACTAGGCACTTCTGGCAATGCATCGCGCTGGGCAGAAACCCAAGATTCAAGCTCCGTAAACTGTTGTGCCGATTTATTGGCGGACAAAGCATCGATGGTGGCCTGCACCGCATCGGCAACCTGAGCGATACAGGCAAGCATTTCAGCATTGGCAATGGATTTATGGGCAATACCGCGACGAATCAGGGATTCCGCAGGCCCCAGCAACCCAGACATGGCCGACACGTCGGTCATGGCAAATGCACCGTTCATGGTATGTATTGCTCGGAACAAACTGTCTTCGAAGCGAGCATCTTCGCTATCTGCGGATTTATTCAGCCAGGCGTTCACTGTTTCGAGATGGCCTTCAACCTCAGGCTTGAGGATTTCAAGCAACGCAGGGTCTATGATCGGCTCTTCATCCGCTGAAGAAATATCAGAGTCGGCATGCCCGGCTGATTCCGGAATTCCCTCTTGAGACGCCATGACCACACTGCTAGCCTCGCTGCGGTAATAGGCTTCTTCGCCTTCCGCAAGACGATCCGCAATGGCTGCCAGCCCCTCCATGTCGAGAGTTACTGTTTCACCCAGCAAAGCCTGATGGAACTTCGGCAGACTGACAATGGCAAGATCAATCATTGCCTTGACCGGCTCCGAGCCAGGGCGTGATTCATCCAAGACACGGTTTAGAAGGCTTTCCACCTTCCAACTAAAATCACTTAAGGCTTTGGCACCGACCAAGCGTCCGCTGCCCTTAAGCGTATGGAACACGCGGCGGATAGGCCGGACCTGCTCGATATTGTCGGAGTCGTCGCGCCATTGTTGCAGAAGTACAGGCAGATTGCCGTATTCTTCATTGAATTCTTCGAGAAAGATTTCGCGGATTTCGTCATCAATACCCTCGGCTTCATAATCGAAACCAGGCACGGTCTGCGCTGCGTCATCGACATGAATCACGGGGGGATGACCGGCCGTGGTTGGTTCTGGTGAAACGGCCAGCTGCGAAACTTCTGGCATTGATTTTTCAGGCGCCGTTTCTACTATTTTTTCAACAATAGGCATGGCTGCGGGCACCGCCACAGGCACATCCTTGGCGTTGGCAAGACGCGCAAATTCTGGTACTGGCCAATAATTGAGCGCTTCCAAGCTACGCTGGGTTATTTCAAGAATACGATCGCGGTTCGGACGGCGATCGCGAACCGATTCAAGATAATATTCGAGGCTGGCCAAAACTTCAGCCAAACGCTCCATCTGCTCACCGTTGGGCACTTCCTGCCTATCGATGAATTCAACGCGTGTGTAGGCATTGATGGCATCGATATATGCCGAAACCGGCGTGTATTCAAGAATGGCTAAAGCGCCGGAAACCTGCTTGAGCATAGCCGGAATGGTGCTTAGCTGCTGGTGATCCCAGTAGTTTTCCACGAAAGAAACATAGGCCTGACGCACGTGTCCGAAATTGACAATCGACTCGCGGATCAGGGCATCCATCAGCTGATGCGACTGCGCCGATGCCATAAAATCGCTGGCCAGCTTCGACTGTCTGCGGCTCGAAGTATCCATGACCTGATGATCAAGCATGTACTCGACCGACAGCAGGGATTGGGCAATGCGCATTAAATCGGTGTCATTGAGCGTGATACTGCCGTCGACGTAATCCTGGATAACCTGTTTCTCACGCGATACATGTGATTTCGCTTCAGCAGCATCAATCAGATTCAATGTTCCTTCGATACGGGATAGCACCGTGACCGTTTCCGCCATGGATGCCGGCGTGATGTCATCCTGGCGGATGCACATATCGAGCGAATCCTTGACCTTGAGAATGTCTTCCTTGATGACGGCCGAAACACTTTCAAGCAAAGCATTGTTGCGACCAAGCAGGCTGCTTTTAGCATGCTTGATTTCCTGCTCGTCCGGAACATTCTGATCCAGTTCGAATACATCGTAGATTTGTTGCAGACGATCCGTGGCTTCCGACTGCTGAGAGACGAAATACAGAAGCTCCTGGGTAAGCCTTACCGGCGAAACCTGACGGATTTCACCCATGTTGTGGTTGTTGAGATAATTGACTTCCTGATCCAACTTGACCAACGTCTGCTTCAAGGCATTGCTGGGAGTAATAGCGCCACGTGCCAATGCCTCCATCAATGC
>JAHEBG010000354.1 GCA_024642445.1 Gammaproteobacteria bacterium
AGGGACTGATCACAGCCACCACGCCCAAGGGCGCGTGCAGGGTATAGTTCAATCCGGCTTCCTGATGAAATGCCTGATCCAGACTTTGTAAGCCGGTGGCAGCAAAAAAACGGAAATTGGCAATGGCGCGAGGTATTTCGATTTGACGCACTAACGCCAGGGGTTTTCCGGTGTTACGGCTCTCGCATTGCACGAAGGCTTCGGCATTGCGTTCTATGGCATCGGCCAAGCGATTCAGCCATTGACCGCGCTCAGTAGCCGACAACGCCATCCAGGCAGGCTGAGCAGCGCTTGCCGCTGCCACGGCAGTATCAACATCCCCAGCGCATCCGCGCGGGCAGGTGGCATAGGCGGTGGCGGTGGTGGGTTGGTATACGGGCAGTGTCTCTGTATACAGCGACGGTGTGCGCTTGCCATTTATCCAATGCGTTAGTGTAATCATTGTGCTCCCCATGCAGTCATAGGATAACGCATCCTCTGGGCAATCGGCGCTTACAGGGATTTGGTTCGGCCGCCGTCTACCGGCAAATTAATGCCATTGATGTATCCCGATTGCGGATGGCAAAGGAAAGCCACGGCATGTGCGATTTCCTCTGCGTTCGCGAAACGGGCAGCAGGAACGCTGGCCAACATCGCGGACTCAATTTGCTGAGGCGTCTGCCCGCTGGCTGCAACACGGCTCTGTATGATTTGCTCTAGCCTTTGCGTTCGGGTATATCCAGGAAGAACATTGTTTACGGTAATGCCAAGACTGCCCAATTCCGACGCCAGGGTTTTTGCCCATGCAGCTACTGCGCCGCGAACTGTGTTCGAAACGCCGAGCATGGCGATAGGCTCTTTGACCGAGGTGGAGATGATATTAACAATTCGACCCCAGCGTTGACTTTGCATGTTCGGCAATACGGCCTGCAACAACTGTTGATTTGCTATTACATGCTGCTGGAACACCTTCAGCAATTGTGCCGCATCGGCCTCACGCAATGCGCCACCGGCCGGCCCTGCCGAATTGTTGATCAGAATATCGAAACCACCGTCTTGAATGCTCTCGAGAACCGACGCCAGTTGCAGCACATCAGCAACAATATAGGCGTGCATTTGCTCGTTGCCGGTAGCCAGTTGCGCCACAGCTTCGTTCAGTGCCGACTGCCGTCGCGCCAGCAAAGTAACGCTAGCGCCTGCTTCGGCCAAAGCTTTAGCGCAGGCCAATCCGATTCCTTCAGAAGCGCCGCAGACCAGAGCTTTTTTGCCGATCAATGCGTTCATGTCAATGCCTTGGCCCGATGGTTTTTACCATTTGCGGCAACAGGTCTTCATCATATTGGCCTTGCGGCGGCTCCAACTCTTCCAGCCACAATCCGATGGCATCGGCATCATCCGAATCCATGCCATCGAATGATCTGAAATCAGCATCCATCAATGCAGCGCGCGCAATATCTTCGCTCTCATAGGTCAGGGTATCTCCGGCGCTATCAAAAACCATGGCTATGCCACTTTCGGTGACTTGCAGCCGCGCCCATACCAGCAGATGTTCAGGGCGCGCCAGCCACCATTGTTCGCTGGCAACTACATAACCCAATTCCTGTTCGTCGTCGTAATCGCTCATGCTTATGCCTTGCTCATGAAATAGCTGAACACCGCGGCAAACAGAGCCAGCAGTGTTATCCAACCAAATACAGCGGACAGGTTGCCGAATTGTCCAAGCACTTTGGCCTGTGGGTAGTTTTTCTGGCCAAAGCGCATCAGCCACCAACCGTAGGGCATGCCGCCGTTTTGGGTGCCTTGCTCAAAGGGCAGGGCGCGGTCCAGATGCTCGCGGTAGGCTAAAATGCGCATACCCAAGTGTCCGGGCAATGCCGAGCCGAAAACGCCGAGAAAGGCAAACAACAATCCGGTCCACATCAGAACGTGGCCAAGCCGGGTGCCCGTGGATACGGGATGGCATCGCGGATATTCTGCAGACCACAAACGTACACCACCAGGCGTTCAAAGCCCAATCCAAAACCGGCATGCGGCACACTGCCATAGCGTCGGAAATCACGGTACCAGCCGTAATGGTCCGGATCCAGACCGAATTGGCGCATGCGCGAATCCAACACATCCAAGCGTTCTTCGCGCTGGCTACCGCCGATGATTTCACCGATACCTGGCGCCAGTACATCCATGGCGGCCACGGTTTTGCCGTCGTCGTTGAGCCGCATATAGAACGCTTTGATGTGCTCAGGGTAATTGGCCACCAC
>JAHEBG010000355.1 GCA_024642445.1 Gammaproteobacteria bacterium
GGCGGGGATGTGCTGTTCGTCGATGGCAGCCGTCAGCATTTTGATCGGGTCTATGCCTGCACCGGATTCTGGATCCGGTTTCCGTTCTTTGCCCCGGAAATGATTAATTTCCAACATGCAGAGAAAGTGCCCCTGTACCGGAAAATGCTGCACCCTGAATTTGAAACGCTGTATTTCATCGGCTTGTTCCAGCCCACCGGGTGCATCTGGCCGTTGGCCGATTACCAGGCCAAGCTGGCCTGCGCCGAAATCCAGGGCGTGTATCGTCGGCCGAAGGATCTGCAACAGCGCATTGCTAAAGAAATGGCGCAACCCCATTACCGATTCGATGGCGGCTCGCGTCATGCCACGCAAGTGGATTACCATCTTTTCCGGAACGAACTGAAGGCCGAACTCAAGACCATAGGCGTAGATATCGGCAAGCCGCCCATGGGCAAGCCGGGCCGTTACAAACAGTGGCATGCCAGCGCTATCGGTAAAGCATGAATCGTATCTAAACCGCCGGCAGACCGCCTATGGTTTTTCCTGGCGATGCAGGCATAGGATGGGTTGAGTCCCACCGTGTCTGGAGGCGTTATGTCGAATACCGTTCGTCGTTCCCCCGTACGTGAAGTTCTGGAAACACTCAGCCTGGCGCGAATTGCCGCCATTACCACCACCCTCAGTATTCATATTGTGGCGTTCGGCTTTCTGATGGTGCCGATTGCATTGCCGGATATGGTGCGTTCCGAGCCGACGGTGACCGAGGTGACATTTCTGATACCGCCACTGCCCAAGCCGGTGGTGCCGCCGGCGCCCTTGCAGCCGGCACGGCCAGATACCACGCCACGCATGCAAGTGCCGGTATCTACGCCAACACCGCAGAACTTACCGAATACCCAAAGTGAGCCCAATGGCGAAGCACTGGTGAATGATGCCAGTGCCATTGATTATCAGGTCACCGGCGAGGCTGGGCCCGCATCCGATACCTTCGGCAACGGCGCAGGCGGCGATGTCGATGCCAGTACCCGTGCGCAATTCCCCATTAAATACCCGATTGAAGCCATACGTGCCAACGTGGCCGGCGTGGTGTGGGTGTTCGTGCGCTACGATGCCGGCGGCAATGTCACCGAAACCCGTATTCACCGGTCAAGCCGTAACCGCGACTTGGATAAAGCCGCGCTTGCGGGTGTTCGGAAATGGAAAATCAACCCGCGCCAGGTGCAAGGACAGCCTGTAGGCGGTGAATCGCTGGTGGAAGTGGCATTTAACTTGTAGCGCGAAGTGTGCTAGATTCGGGCAGGAATACCCCATAAACAGGCTATCCTGCGCAATGTTTTCTGCCCGAATCGCCCTCGCGTTGTTGCTTTGCCCATGGATGGCTTGGGCAGGCACGTTGTACCGCTGCGTCGATGCCAACGGTGGCGTGCATTTGGTCAGTACCGCCGAGAAAGGCATGAAATGCACCGTGGCAGCGCAGTACACAGCGGTGCCGGAACCGGCAAAGCCTGCGAATGCACCGCCTGCACCGGTAGCAGATCCGTCCGTGGTTCAGGCAGGCTTGGCGACGGGGCCAGCCCCGGCATCCGCCGATGCCGATAAACCAAAATTTCTGCGTATGGCGCACTCAACCACCTATGTGTGGACGGATTATGACGGGGTGAAGCATTTTGCCAGCGCCCGCCCGAAAGGGGTTTCCGGGGTTGAGGTGAAACGTACCAGTTACCCTATATTCTCCATTCCAGCCTGTTATGCCTGCACCTTGCTGCCTGGCGTGAATTTCGGTAATGTCCGACTCAATTTAAGTGCCTATCAGGCTGAAGTAAGAGCCGCGGCCAAGCGATACGGTGTTGACGAAGCTATTGTACGGGCCATCATCCATGCCGAATCGGCCTTTCGGCCGCACGTGGTTTCACCCAAGAATGCCCAAGGGCTGATGCAATTGATTCCCGCTACTGCAAAACGTTTCGGCGTCAGGGATGCCTTTGACCCCGCACAGAATATTGAAGGTGGCGTGCAGTATCTGGCTTTTTTGCTGAAGCGCTATCAAAATGATCTAACTTTGGCTGCAGCCGCCTACAATGCCGGCGAAGGCGCAGTTGACCGATACAAAGGGGTTCCGCCCTATAAAGAAACCCGTAATTACGTGGCTCGCGTTGGTCAATTGGCCACGCGCTACCGCTCTGCGCTGAAATCGGGCTAGGTCCAGATAAGCAACCGTTGTTTAACCGGTGCTGAATCTATTACAATATGGCGT